>JAABTB010000172.1 GCA_011390085.1 Desulfobacula sp. | reverse complement strand
GGCAAAAAGGGTGATATTGACCTGGGGTTTTGCACAAAGGGTCCGGCTGACCACCCGTCCTTCTTCATAATCTACAAGGTTAACAATATCCACAGGAATTGAAAAGGGAATATTTTTGATCAGCAGGTCTTTTTTTTCTTCCATGATTTTCTCCTTGTTTGAATGCAGGGTTTTTATCCGATTCTGCACGTAAAATTCAATGCCAATAAGTTAACACCTTTCCGAAGATTTTCAATCCTGCCCGGCAAAGGAAATTTCTTGTTGCGTCTTGATTTTAATTGTTTTGCGTTATCAGATGATGTAAGCTCACCTATCTTTGTGTGAATCAAAATCAGACGGTTTATGCTTTAAAAAAGATCATTCAGCCGTGGGTCTATAATTATTCAGTAAAGGGGAAAAATCATGATCAGCTATAAGGATATCGGGCTTGTCAATACCCGTGACATGCTCCAAAAAGCAGCAACCGGCGGTTATGCGGTCCCTGCTTATAATTTCAACAATATGGAACAACTTCAGGCCATCATCCAGGCCTGCGTTGAAACTAAATCACCGGTGATTCTCCAGGTATCCTCCGGCGCCAGAAAATATGCCAATCAAACCCTTTTGCGATATATGGCCCAGGGCGCCGTGGCCTATGCCAAGGAACTGGGCTATGAAATCCCCATTGCGCTTCACCTGGATCACGGCGATACCTTTGAGCTGTGTCAAAACTGTATTGACATGGGGTTTTCATCGGTCATGATTGACGGTTCTCACCATCCCTATGAACAGAATATCGAACTGACGGCCCGGGTGGTTGAATTCGCCCATGGGCGCGATGTGACGGTGGAAGGGGAGCTGGGTGTTCTGGCCGGGGTTGAAGATGAGGTCAGTTCTGAAACATCCAGCTATACAAAACCGGATGAGGTGGAGGATTTTGTCAAACGGACCCGGGTGGATTCCCTGGCCATATCCATCGGCACCTCCCACGGGGCCAATAAATTTACGCCTGGACAGTGCACCCGGAATGAAAAAGGGACCCTCGTACCGCCACCGTTACGATTTGATATTCTGAAAGAGGTTGAAAAACGGTTGAAAGGATTTCCCATTGTTCTCCACGGCTCTTCTTCCGTTCCCGAGGAAGAGGTGAAAACCATTAATCAATATGGCGGAAAACTTGAAAATGCCGTGGGCATCCCGGAAGACCAGCTCAGGAAAGCGGCTGCGCTTTCCGTCAGCAAGATCAATATTGATTCCGACGGAAGGCTTGCCATGACGGCGGCCATCCGGAAAGTATTTTTTGAATCTCCCGGGGAATTTGACCCCAGAAAATATCTGGGACCGGCCCGGGATTCCCTGAAGAGACTTTATATACACAAAATCAATCATGTCCTGGGCTCGGCAGGCAAGGCCTAACCCCATAATCTGGAGGATTTTATATTGGATCAAAACCATGTTCCCGGCGAAAGCAACGAATGCTCAGGCTCTGAAACCGATAGGCTGAAACAGGAAATTTTTTATAATATCCGATTCAATCTCGGCCTTGATCCTGAAGAAATGAATCGGTATACCTGCTATATGGGACTTGCCTTCAGCCTGAAAAACCGGTTGATCAACCATTGGATCAAAACCCAGAAAGCCTGCCGGGACAATCTGTCCAAACGGATATTTTACCTGTCCCTTGAATTCCTGCCCGGCCGGTTTTTGAAAAATTATATTATTTCCCTGGATATAGAGGCGATTACCCGTCAGGTTCTTTCAGACTTTGGATTTGATCTGGACGCCATTGAAGAAGAGGAATGGGACCCGGGGCTCGGCAACGGCGGCCTTGGGCGTCTTGCCTCCTGCTATATGGATTCCATTGCACGGTTGAGACTTCCGGGATACGGGTATGGGATCCGCTATGATTTTGGTATTTTTTACCAGGTATTGAAAGACGGGTATCAGCAGGAAAAAAGCGACAATTGGATGCGCCGGGGCAATCCCTGGGAAATCATGCGGTTTGAAAATATTTACAAGGTCGGATTCTACGGCCGGTCCGAGGCCTATACCGATATTCTGGGAAACCAGCGGTTCCGCCTTGTGGATACCCAGGAAGTTATGGCCCTGGCCTGTGATATGATGATCCCCGGGGTCGGGGATGAATTTGTCACCAATATGAGGCTTTGGACGGCCACATCCAGCCGGGAATTCGATCTGGACTTTTTTAACCGCGGCGACTATATCCGGGCTGCGGAAGACAAGGTCTTGAGCGAGTCCATTTCCAAGGTGCTTTACCCCAGTGATGAAAGCGAGAAGGGAAAGGAACTGAGGCTCAAACAGCAGTTTTTCTTTGTGTCGGCCACCCTCCAGGATATTATTTTCCAGTACAGGAAGGAATACCAGTCTTTTGACGCCTTTTCCGACTGGGCCGCCATCCAGTTGAACGATACCCATCCCACCATTGCCGTTCCCGAACTCATGCGGCTTTTAATGGACGAGCATGGGCTTTCCTGGTATGAGGCCTGGTCCATCTGTGGAAAAACCTTTGCCTATACCAATCATACCGTCCTGCCCGAAGCGCTTGAAACCTGGCCGGTATCCTTATTGGGAAGGCTTTTGCCGCGTCATATGGAGATCATTTATGAAATCAACCGGCGATTTCTGGAGGACCTGAAAAAAGACTACCCCGCCGACCCGGACCTGTGCGAAAGGCTGTCCGTCATCCAGGAAGGCCATACCAAAAGGATACGGATGGCCCATCTGGCCATTATCGGCAGCCATTCGGTCAACGGGGTGGCGGCCCTGCATTCCCATATTCTGAAAACCAGCCTCTTTAAAGAGTTTCACCGGATCTACCCCGGCAGAATTCGAAACATCACCAACGGCATTACCCCGAGACGATGGCTGCACCAGTCCAATTCCGGACTTTCCGGGCTTATTACCTCGGTTATCGGCCCGTACTGGGTATCGGACCTGTCTCTTCTGAAAAATCTCGTTCCCTATGCAGAAGATTCTCTTTTCCAGGAAAAATGGCAAAAGGTGAAATTTGAGAATAAAAAACGGCTGGCCCGGTATACCCTGAGAAAAACCGGGAAGGGGGTCAACCCCAATGCCCTGTTTGATATCCATGCCAAACGCATGCATGAATACAAGCGGCAACTGCTGAATATCTTCCATGTGATCCATCTGTATAACCGGATCAGGGAAAACCGGGTGGACGTCGACATCAGCCGCAGTTTTTTCTTTGCCGGAAAGGCGGCTCCGGCCTATTTGCAGGCAAAGCTCATCATCAAGCTCATCACCTCGGTTTCCGAAACCATTAATAAAGACCCCCTGGTGAGAGGAAAACTCAGTGTGATCTTTCTGCCCAATTATTGCATTTCCCAGGCGGAAAAACTCATTCCTGCCGCCGATGTTTCCGAGCAGATCTCCACGGCAGGACTGGAAGCTTCGGGTACGGGCAATATGAAATTTGCCTTGAACGGGGCACTGACCGTCGGAACCCTGGACGGCGCCAATGTGGAAATCATGGAGGAGGTGGGCAAGGAGAATATCTTTATTTTCGGGCTCACGGCCGATGAGGTGGTCCAAAAAAAACAGGAAGGCTATCATTCAAGACAATATTATGAAGGCAACCCGGAGATCCGAAAAATTATGGACATGATCGATTCCGGATATTTTTCTCCGGAGAACCCCCAATTATTTCGCCCCATTGTCCATTCCCTTCTGGAGGGAGGGGACTATTACCTGGTGCTGGCGGATTTTGAAAGCTATGCCTTAACCCAGGAAAGGGTTGCAAAAACCTATAAGGACCAAGGCCTTTGGACACGGATGTCGATCCTGAATACCGCCCATATGGGAAAATTTTCCAGTGACCGGGCGGTTCGGGAATATGCAGACCATATCTGGGGAGCAACCCCGCTTCCATAACCAACCTAAGTTTCAGCGGAGGAAGAATGAACACTGAAAAAGATGAGAACCGGCAGACTCCGGTTACCTTTGCAAGACTTCCCATATTTGACGGTAAAAAAAATCTCTGGGGCTATGAACTGGTGTATCTGTCTGCCGACGAGGATAAACCCATCTGCCCGAAAACCGGGGACGGCCTTACGCCGGATCTCATGTCGGGAACCGCCCTGGCCCTGGATCAGATCATGGACAGGGAAAAAAAAATCATGATCCGGTTCTCCGGGAAAAATATCATGAAAAACCTTCCCTATGCCCTGCCTCCGGGGCGCACGGTGATCAAGCTCTCCAGTCCGGAAGGACTGCCGGAGTCCTTTCTTGCCATATTGGTCAAACTAAAAAAAGACGGCTATCAGGTGACGGTTCCCTGGGTTAAAAACCACGAGGCCTGTAAGGCGGTGTATGACCTGGCCGATATGATATCTCTGGATATCTCCGCCATGGTTCTGCCGGGGCTCCTGTGCGTCTGCCAAGACGCATCTCCCTATAAGACCGGGATTCTTGCAGAGCGGGTCAATACCAAGGCGGCCTTTGATGTCTGCTGCAGGGCCGGGTTCACTTTTTTCAAGGGGTCGTTTTTTAAAAAGCAGGAAGATGTATCGGTCAAACGGGTCTTGTCCGGAACGGTTTCCAGATTTGAATTGATGAAGGCCATTGAAAATACGGACCCTGATTTTTCCGCCCTTGCCACAGCCATCCAGGCCGACGTGGCCATCAGCTTCCGGCTGTTGGCCTATCTGAATTCAGCCTCCTTTGGGTTCAGACGGAAAATTGATTCCATCAAGGATGCCATTACCATGATGGGGTGGAATAATCTGAAAAACTGGCTCAGGGTTGTTCTTTTGTCCGAGGTGTCGGAAAACAGGAACGCTTCGGAACTGGTTTTCCTTTCCGCCCAAAGGGGGAAATTCCTTGAACAGGTGGGCCGGTCCCATGATTTCTGGGGATTTGAACCGGATTCGCTTTTTCTTCTGGGAATGTTTTCCCTTCTGGATGCCTTGCTGAACCAGCCCATGGCCGAAATTTTAAAATACCTTCCCCTGGCGGATAAACTCAAGGGAGCGCTGCTTATGCAGGCCAACAACGAATATGTTCCCCTTTTGAAACTGGCCCGGTATCTGGAGGAAGCGGCATTTGAAAAGACGGAAACCATGATCGCCCAGCTTGGCCTGGATACGGCCAAGGTCAAGGAAGCCTATTGCCAGGCCCTTGAATGGGCCAACAAGCTGAGCGAAATGCAGTTGAAACAATAACGGCGCTTCCGGCTGAACCCCATTGGATTGTGAATATATCTTTCCGGAATGAATAAAGGACAACGGAACAATTGACCCCTGAAAAAATGATGAACGGATGGTTTTCCGAAACCTCGGAGATGTGGCCCGGTATTGCAGTTTCCATTGAAATCGAAACGCTTCTGTATTCCCAAAAAAGCCGTTTTCAACAGATTGATCTTTATGAAACCCGGCATCACGGACGGATGCTGGTCCTGGACGGCATTATCCAGCTCACGGATTTTGATGAATTCGCCTACCAGGAAATGCTGGCCCATATTCCTTTGTTTGCCCACCCCTGCCCGGAAAAAGTTCTGGTCATCGGGGGCGGAGACGGAGGGATATTAAGGGAGGTTGCAAAGCATGACATGGTTTTATCCATTGATATCTGTGAAATAGATGAAAAGGTGATCCAGGTAT
>JAABTB010000171.1 GCA_011390085.1 Desulfobacula sp. | reverse complement strand
GGAACTTCAGAAAATTCTCAACACGAATACCGTGGGCATCCAAAGGGGAAACCGGGAATTTAAAATATCGGACAAGGTCATGCAGATCCGCAATAATTATGACAAACACACCTATAACGGGGATATCGGCCGGATTACGGATATTCATTTTTCAGAACAGGAGGTGCATCTCAATTTTGACGGCAAACAAGTGGCCTATGATTTTTCATCCCTTGATGAAATCGTTCATGCCTATGCCGTTTCGATTCACAAATCCCAAGGTTCGGAATATCCTGTCGTGATCATTCCGGTTGTAACCCAGCATTATATCCTTTTACAGAGAAATCTCATCTATACGGCCGTAACCCGGGGAAAAAAGCTGGTCGTGCTGGTGGGAACAAAAAAAGCACTTGCCATGGCCATCCGTACCGTAAAATCATCAAACCGGCATACCCGGTTATGCCCGCGGCTAAAATTATAAAATTATCCTTTTATTTTTTCCTAGCGCTAAAAATCCAAACCAGTGCCCAGATCAGGAAAACCGGGAAAATCCCATAGGATACGAAAGCAACACCGTTCCCCTGCCAGGGTTTTAAATATAAGGCCAAAAGCAGGGGATAGACAATGGACGCCACGATGCCCCCCCTTGTTTTGGCCGGTAATCTGTTCAACATTGCCCGGCCATCTTTTTTTTGGGGGATTGATTTTCCTTGAAACATCCTGGGCAGGATAAAGATGCAGGCGATCACCAAAATTAACAACAAAATTTCACTTATCCCGGTCAAGAGGTCTTCCTTTCTTTGGATGTATTGAGTTGAATAATCTCATCAATGAAACCCGTCATGATATCCAGTACCTTTTCAGGTTGCTCGACATGGGGAGAATGCCGGCAGTCTTCAACAATATGGGTCTGGACGTGGCTTGTGCGGTTTTTAATGCTGTCCATTTGTTTCAAGCTTCCATATTGATCCTGATTCCCCTGAAGGGCAAGCATGGGAACCTTAATTTTCGGCAGGTATTTTTCAATATTCCAGTGAATGAAACCAGGATCAAGCCAAACATCATTCCATCCCCTGAAGGCATTTTTTGTGTTTTTGCCATGATATTTTTCAAGCCTTTGCCTGAGATCATGATGTTCATAATTGAGTTTTGCCTGATAAATACTTTCTACCGTGATCTTTTCACATAATACATGAGCAGCTTCGGTGATCAGTCCTTTTAGGCCTTTGGCAGGGGGGCTGCCGGCATAAATAATCCCGATGGAACCGCCGTCCGAATGCCCGATGAGAATGTGATCCGTAATTTTTGCTTCTTTTATGACGGCAGGCAAAGTCTTCAATCCTTCTTTATGCATGAAATTGATTTTCCAAGGTGTGGGACAGGGATCAGAGGCCCCATACCCCAACCGTGAAAAAACCAGGGCCGGACATCCTGTTCTCTGGGACAGGAGATAAGGAAAATCCCGCCACATTTCAACACATCCAAGGCCTTCGTGCAGAAAAACAAGGGTGGGATTTCCTTTTTTTCCTTGCCTGTGCCGTTGTACTTCAATCTGTTTTGATCCGACCGTTAAAAATTCAGTCAATCCTTATTCCCTCTTTTTTCATCCATGCAAGGCCGGCTTGTTTATGATTTCATAAGCGCGTCATAGGCCCTTTGGATTTCAAGAAATTTTTCATTGGCAAGACTGGAAAATTCCTCTCCCAAATGGGAGAGTTTATCCGGATGATATTTTTTTACGGCTTTTTTATAGGCAGCCGTGATCTCTTCTTTGGAAGCCCCGGAACGGATACCGAGAATATCATAGGGAGATTTGGGCATTCTTTGGTCTGAGTTTTCTTTTTTTTCAGTGGTATCGGAATTCCGGCCCTTTGGATCAAAACCATAGGATTTCTGATCATTGTCTCTTTGAAATGGTTTTTGCTTCTTCAACAGAAAAGGGGGCAGGGTGCCGTACCGGATCAGATAATAAATAACTGCCATGACTAGGCCGTCATCAAGAAATCCAAGATACGGAACCATAAAATCAGGAATAATATCCACGGGGCTGATGATATAGGCAATGCCGATGAGTATTAAAACAATTCGAAAATACAGATTCAAAATACTATTTTCCGTTTAAGACATCGATCATGGTATACAATTTTTGGGATGGGTCCGGTTTATCCAGTTTCTGCTTTAAAAAAAGGACGGCATCAAAGGTTCCACTGACGTAAATATCCCTGCCGTTGATATTGTGCTTGAATTCAAAGAGGGCAGACCCGTCTTCCGCCCTAAGGGTATAAATATGCCATCCATGGCCGCCCAGGTGTTCTTTTGGGATACCCCATTCTTTTTCCTGAACCTCAGGGTCCCGGATCATTTGAATATGATCCGCATCAAAATCAATTCCAAGTTTATTAAAATACCCGACCATGGCCCTTGCCGTACCGGAAGTATCCGCTTTCCCCTTCTGGTGGCTTTCAACCACCTGAAGGGAATATCCTTTGAAAAGACCGGGAAAGCTATTGGCCGCATATTCCATCATAGCCTGGAATCCGACAATCTGTTTGGCCATGTTGGGGGCGATCACGGCAGGGACGGATCCATTTTTAACGAGGTCTTCAAGTTGTTTTCTGTCGCCCCCGGTGGTTCCCATGACAAAGGGGATTTTATTTTGGACATAGTAAAGGGCATTGGCATTCACGGCGCTGGGATGGGTATAATCAATGCAGATAAAAAAGTGAAACAAGGATAGGATATGACGTGTTTTCTCGTCCCGGGAGTCCGGCCTGACAAGCTCAATAACGGTTTTGTCGATAGTCACGGTGTTGTCTTGGATATCCTGACCGGTCAGGGAAAAAGGAACCAGATTGAATCGATCATCTGCAATGGCAAACCGGGCCATTTTTTGAGCCACATTGCCCGGTAAACCATTGATCATAATATTTAATTTTTCCATAGGCGCCTTCTCCTTTAGAGGGATTGAACCAATTTTGCCAGTTTGGGTATCCTGTCCGGATTTAACCCCAGGATGATATGTTTTAATGAGTTTACTGCAAAAGGCATATATTGTTCAAAGTTTATTTTCTTTTTTACCCGAGTTAAATATGCAAAAGCCCCCAAAAATTGGAGATTTCGGGTCAGGCAGCAGAATCGATAGTTCCGGATAAAGGCCTTTTCCTGAATGGAATTCAGATGTAATTTTTTAACAGCGTAGCCCAGCAAAGTTTCTTTCACCTCATCCGCCAGGTTCACATAGGGATCCAAGAGAAGGGAGGCCAGATCGTATTGCAAAGGTCCGATTCTGGCGGATTGGAAATCAATAAAAAGGGGCTTCCCCTTGCAGATCATGATATTTCTGGATTGACAGTCCCGATGCATGAGGCCTGTAACTCCGCCTTCCAGAGCCTGGTCCGCAATATACTCAAATTCATCTGCCAGGGTTTGCCGGGATACATCCTGGTTGAGATAGCCGTTGATAAAGGCATCCATGAAATAGCGGCATTCTTTTTCAAGAATCAGTTCCTTTGAATAGGTCGGAGTCTGAAAAGCCCATTCCGGTTTGAATCCCTGGGCTCCCCGGGTTGAAAATTCTATCAGAAGCTCGATGACGGTTTGATATAATTTTACCAGGGCCGATCCGTCTTTCTGCTGTTTGGCAAGGGTCTCAAGATGCACATCCCCGAGATCATCCAAAATGACCATACCGGAGAGCCGGTCAACATTCAGAATCCGGGGCACAGGGATCCCTTTGGAAAAAAGATGCCGGCCGATATGGATAAAAGCAGTGAGCTGCTTTAAGGATTCCGTATCCGGAAGGCAGATGCCGTGGTCGCTCAGGATAAAGGATGAATGATCATGGGAAGCCCTGTACCACAGCCTGTCTGAACCGTCCCCGGCAAGCTTTTGGACCCCAATGTGTTTCATGCGGTCCTGTTTCAACCCGAACTGCGAAGCTGCAAGCGCAAGCAGGGATGTTCGTGAATAGGATTCACTTGTGCCGATATCGGACCAGTAAATCTCTTTTTCCACAAAGGCCCTTATCTTTTTATGATGAATCAGCTTTTGATAGACCTCTATGCTTGAAAATACTTTTTTATCCGGGAAATACTCAAAAATTTCAGGGGACAGGACCTGGATACCTGTAAAAGCAATCCCGCCTGTCTTAGCATCAAAACTTTGAATATATCCCTGATCATCCACAGAAACTTTATTAAAGGGTTCATAATCATGAAGAACAAGGGTGGCAAGGCAATCGGATGCGCTATGGACTGCATACACACGGGTGAGGTCAAAATCAAACACAATATCGGAATTGATCACAAAAAAAGGAGCGTCTTCAAAAAAGGGTCGTGCATTGGCAATGGCCCCGCCGGTATCCAGGATAACAGGTTCATAAAGGGTGTGGATATGGAAAGGGAACTTGGCTGCAAAGGCTTCTATCTGTTCATGGAGATGATGGGTATTGATGATCATCTCTTCACATCCGTGTTCAACCAGTTGCATGATAAGATGCTCCAGAACAGGAATGGAATTCAGTGTAAACAACGGTTTCGGTATTTTCAAGGTATGGGGCAAAAGCCTTGTGCCGTATCCTGCGGCCAGAATCAATGCTTTCATGCGATCAGGATTCGATAAGACGGGTTAACCGGTCCAGAATATTTTTGTAAAATTCAATCTGGACATGATCCTGGGACCCTTTTACACCATTTTTAATAAAATAATGAACCGCATTTCTATAGGTCACCTGTGATAAGGACTCTTTCAGGTTGATGAGGTTACCTTTATAGAGCTTTGTTCCCATGGCATGTATTTTTTTGATCCTTTCTTTTTCATCATGCTTATCCGGTTCATATTTTTCAAAATATTGCAGTGTGGTCCGGTAGGATTCAAAAAAAGGCAAAAGAAAGACGGCAAACCATTTTAATTTTTTTAATCCCTGGGATGTGATTTGAAACTGATCTGAATTTGAGATATCCGGAACCAGAATCCCTTCATTGAGGAATCCTTTAATACAGGCAGAGATGTCTTCTTCAGAGGTGACGGTTTCATCAAAGAAAAATTCATCCAGGAATAATTTTTCCAGGAATTTATATCGGATGATAAGATCTGAAGAAGAAAACTGGAACCGATCCACCTCAAGTATGGCCAAAGCCGTATAGGCATATTTGATGAAAAAGGAGATCGCCGAATTTTTATAATAGTCCAGAACAGCTCTTTTATTATCCTTTACAATAAAAACGGTATTTTCCGTCATGTCTTTGTCATCTTCATCGGCCAGTTCAATGAAATCCCGTGTTATAAAATCATGGATGACCGAATTCAAGGTATTGTCCGGATCTATGCGAAGGGTGTCGGAAAGCTCTGCTTCCATGAAGACCAAAAGGTCCATATAGGTGTTTGCCCTTGATATCAATTGCTTTTTGGTGAAACTGTTTTTTGAGCAATTTAATACGGCACTGGCGACGATGCCGTGGGGGGTTGCCACGGCATTTTTGTTGATGGCATTGATCAATTTATATCCAAAATTTTTAACAAATTTCATATAGTCCTGGCTTGAGGCCTTGGACAGATCAATGCCCTTTTCCCGGATATAATCCTTGATGGAGATGGGCTCATTAAATTTCATATAGACTTTGCCGTATTTTTTCTTTAAAAATTTTC
>JAABTB010000170.1 GCA_011390085.1 Desulfobacula sp. | reverse complement strand
CAGCATATGGGGGGCCCCGCAGCAGACCTGGTTTTTCGGGGTGATGACCCGGTAACCCAGGGCCGCCAGAAGGTTCATAGTGGCCCGGCTGGCCTCGCTGAAAATCAGGCTCATGACGCATCCCAGAAAGAACCCGATGGTTCCCCGCGCTTCCCCCCGGGCCGGCATATCCTCCCGGACCTGTTGGCGCAGGGGCTGCTCCGGCAGGTTTGGCAACAGCCCTTCCATCCGCCCCAGGGGTTTGGGAAACATCTTGAGGACGCCAAGGGTTCTAACCAGTTTTTGAAGACCTGTGCGCTGGTAAAACCGCATGGGGACCATGGCGGTTTCCAGGCGGTCCGGATGGGGGAGGAGTTTTCGCAAGACCAGATCCTCCATAATGCCCAGGCGGTTTCCCGCTTTGCGCTCACAGGTGAATTCGGCCACCAGTTCTCCCGCATTGACCCCGCAGGGGCAGGCCGTGGCGCATGCCTGGCAGTCCAGGCAGAGGGAAAGGTATTCCAGGAGCTGTTCCGACTGATCCAGTTCCCCTTCCTGAATTTTGCGCATCAGGGCTACCCGGCCCCGGGGGGAGGCGGTTTCAAGAAAGGTCTCCCTGTAGGTGGGACAGGTGGGAAGACACATGCCGCAGCGCATGCAGTTGATCAGTTTGACATAGTCCATGAAAAGCCCCAGGTTAAGGATAAGATCATGCTTAGCCTTAAAATATTTTTCCCGGATTCAGGATGCCCTTGGGATCAAAGGCCTGCTTGATCCCACGCATGACCCGGATACCCGTCTCCCCCACCAGCCTCGGCAGGTATTTTTTTTTAGCCAGCCCCACCCCATGTTCTCCGGTGATGGTACCGCCCATGGATATGGCCGCGTCAAAGATCTCGTCAAAGGCCATATGAGCCCGTGCGATTTCGTCTCTGTCCCTCTCGTCGGTCAGGCAGGTGGGATGCAGGTTGCCGTCCCCGGCATGACCGAAGGTGCCGATGGTGACCCGGTATTTTTGGGCTGCATCCTGGATAACCTTCAGCATGTCCGCAATGCGGCTCCGGGGTACGGTGGCGTCCTCCAGGATGGTGGTGGGCCTCAGGCGCGCCAGGGCCGAGAGGGCTGTGCGCCGGGCCGTGGCCAGCCGGAGCGCTTCATCGGTGGTCCTTGCGGTTTGAAAAAAAGAACAGCCGTGTTTTTTACAGATAGCCTCCACCCCGGCCGCTTCTTCCGCAACCACTACCGGATGGCCGTCCACCTCGATGAGCAGCACGGCCTCCACATCCAGGGGCAGCCCCACATGGGCATAATCCTCAACACATTTGATGGTGACCTTGTCTAAAAATTCCAGGGTGGCCGGGATTATTTTTGCGGCAATGACGGCTGAAACCGTCAGGGCAGCATGGCGCATCTCAGGGAAATGAACCAGCATGGTGGTCTTGACCCGGGGCTTGGGAATCAGTTTCACGGTGATGGCGGTGAAAAATCCCAGGGTGCCCTCGGAGGAGACCAGGAGCGGATTGAGACAGTACCCGGCCACATCCTTGACCACCTTGCCGCCGGTATGCAGGAGGCTTCCGTCGGCCAGAACGGTGTTGAGGCCCATGACGTAATCGGCGGTCACCCCGTATTTCAGGCCCCGCAAACCGCCTGAATTCTCGGCCACGTTGCCCCCCATGGTGGAAATGTTCATGCTGCCCGGATCAGGCGGATAGAACAGTCCCCGTTCCTCTACTTCTTTGTGCAGGGTGCTGGTGATCAACCCCGGCTCCACCGTGGCAGTGAGGTTTTCCTCGTCTATTTCGATGATGCGGTTCAGGCGGCTGGTCTGGACCAGGACCCCCTCGCTTCCGGCGATGGCACCCCCCGACAGGTTCGTGCCTGAGCCCCGGGGGGTTACGCTGATTCCAGCCCCGTGGCATACCTTCATGATACGGGCGATTTCATCGGCTGTACCGGGCAGCAGGACCACCCCCGGCCGGCTCTCCATTTCCGGGGTGGCGTCATACCCATAGACTGCCAGGGATTCCCGGTCGGACAGGGTATGGGGCTTGCCCACAATGGCCTCTAATTCTTTGATGAACAATGGATTCATAGTTCCTCTTATCCCACCGAGGCCCCGAAAAAGGCCCGCGGCGCCCACATGATGATCTCCGGCCAGATAATGCAGATGATCAGCCCGATCCATTGGAGAATCACAAAGGGAACCACGCCTTTGTAAATATGGTAGATCGTCATTTCCGGAGGGGCAATGCCTCTCAGATAAAACAGGGAATAGCCAAAGGGCGGGGTTAAAAACGCCATCTGCAGGTTCATGCAGATGATGGTGGCAAACCAGAGCTGGTTAAAGCCGAGTTCCTGGGTGACCGGAATGAAGATTGGGGTGACGATGAGCAAAATTCCCAGCCAGTCCAGAAAACACCCCAGGAAAAAGACAATGCCCATCATGACAAAGAGCAGGGCAATGGGATTAAGCTGGGTGCCTAGAAGAAAACCGGCGATGGCATCCCCGCCGCCAAGCCCCATGAAAACCGCCTGGAAAGCGTTGCCGCCCAGGAACAGGGTCATGATCATGGAAGTGGTCAGGGTGGTGGACCAGCAGGCATCCTTGATGCTTTTCCAGGAAAATTTCCGGTATAACAGCGCCAGGAGGATGGCGCCCACGCATCCCAGCCCGGCGGCTTCAGTGGGGGTGGCGACCCCGCCGATAATGCTGCCCATGACAACAAATACCAGAACCAGGGGCGGGACAATGGAAACGGCGAACATATTCAGTTTTTCCGTAAAACCGTGTTCAGAATCTGTTTCCGCAGGACCATAGTCGGGCTTGACCATGCAGATCACAGCAATATAAATCACGTACAGCCCGGCCAGCAGAAGGCCTGGCGCAAAGGCCGCAGCATAGAGCCAGCCCACGGAGATCTGGGTAAGGCTGCCGTAAACCACCAGCATGATGCTGGGCGGAATCAAAATCCCCAGGGTACCGCCGGCGCAGATGGTACCGGCGATGAGGGGGATATTGTAGCGCACTTTCATCAGGGCCGGGATGGCCAACAGGCCGATGGATACTTCCGTGGCCCCGACCACGCCGGCCGTGGCGGCAAAGACCGTGGAGGCCAGGATAACTGCAACGCCCAATCCGCCGCGAATCCGGCCCATGACGATGTGCATGGTTTCAAAGAGCCGGGCGGCAATGCCCGAGGCATCCAGGATCTGGGCCATGAAGATGAACAGGGGTACGGCCACAAGCACGTATTCTTCCATGACTCCGTAAGCGCGGTTGGCCAGAAGACCCAGGATGGCGTCCAGGGACCCGCCCCAGCCGATTACGCCGAAGATGACAGCCAGCATGCCCAGGGAAAAGGCCAGTGGGTGGCCCAGCAACAGGGCCACAAAAAGAGTGAAAAACATGGTGATGGCTAAGGTTTCCGGATTCATATATCTTCTCCCTTGAGCTGGTACCATTCGCGGATGAAATTGGCCAGTCCCTGGAGCAACAGCAGCAGCAGGGATACCGGAATGATGGTTTTAAACGGATATAAAGGCGGCTTCCAGGCGCTCCAGCTATGCTCCCACTGCATCCAGGAGTTGGCGGCATACTCGGTACCGGCCCAGAGCATGGCGCCGACAAAGGGCAGGAAAATCACCCAGAAGGTGATGAGCCTCAGCACTAGTTGGGCCTTGGACGGCAGTTGCAGGGTGATGACATCGATGCGCACATGCCTGTCGTGAAGATAGGTCACGCCCATGGCCATCATGAAATGAAAGCCGTAAATATAGATGGTCATCTCAAAGGCCCAGGTGGTGGGAGCATTGAAGATCTTGCGCATGAGCACTTCGTAAAAAACCACGGCCACCAGGGGGATGAGCAAAAGGGCCGTAAATCTTCCGATGGCTGCATTAAGGGCATCCACGGCCCTTACGAACTTTTTCAGCATGGTTCGGATCCTTTCGAAAAAGCCCCGCAGCGGGTAAGGCTGCGGGGATAGGGCGGTTTTTATTGAAGCAGTTTTCCCTTGACCACATCTTCCTGGGGCCAGGGGGCAAGCCCTTTGCGCATTTCACGCCAGGGAGCAGAGGCTTTTTTATATTCTTCCTGGGAATCCAGGACTTTTTTTACATCCGGGTCCTTGGCTCTGAGTTCATCCAGGTATTTGAAGGAAATATTGGCAAATTCAACAATGGTGGCATCATCCATTTTTACGAATTCGGATTTGGCGCCAATGATTTTGAGGGCTTCGATATTGAGGTTTTCCTGCCAGGCATTGGCCCAGAGCTGGGTTTCCTTGGCGCAGATTTCCACGATGGCTTTCAGATCATCGGGCAATTCATTCCATTTGTCCTTGTTGAAAACCACGTCAAACTGGCAGGAGGGCTGGTGGACTCCCGGTTCGATGACATATTTGGTGATTTCATGAAAGCCGGAGGGCACATTGGCCGCCGGCGAGCTGAATTCGACGGCATCAATGACGCCGCGCTCCAGAGCCAGGTAGATCTCGGGGCCGGGCAGCGGGGTGACCGTAACGCCGAGTTTGGTCAAAATGTCCATGTACCAGCCCACGGTGCGGACCTTCATTCCTTTGAAATCTTCCAGCTTGGTGGCTTTTTTGTTGGAGTGGAGACCCAGTTCCTGGCCGACATTGCCGCAGAAAAAGGGAACCATATTGAACCGGCCGTAGAGTTCATCAAACATTTCCTTGCCGCCTCGTTCATAGTACCAGATATTATAGCCTTCATTGTCCAGCCCGTAGGGCACGGAGGCAAAAGCGACAAAGGCCTCGTTTTTACCCTTCCAGTATCCGGGCCAGGAATGGAAAACATCCAGGGTGCCCTTGGAGGTGGCTTCAAATACTTCCATGGCCGGGACAATGGCGCCGGTGGTAAAGAGCTTGATCTCCAGGCGACCGCCGCTGGCAGCCTTGACGCTGTCGCAGAAATGCTGGGCAATGTCATGGAACAAAAGTCCGCCCCAGGGGTCACTCATTCGCAGGGTGTATTTTTTGGCCGAGGTTTCCCATTTCTTGTTGGCCCAGTCCTTGGCCCTCTTGTCCTCGCCGAATTTTTCGATCTTTTTGGGCGCAGCCGCTCCGGGCGCGGCCGGTTTTTGATCGGCTGCCCAGGCATTGACCGCAACAAAGGCCGTGACCATTAAAACAACGCATACTGCCATACTCAGTTTTTTCATACCATCTTCTCCTTTAGGGGTTTAGGGTTGATACGGGATTTGAGGCGTACAGCCGGGGCCGGGGCCTCATAACTTAAGTTCATGGGGTTGTTTTTTCAGATAGAATTTTCCTTCCGGGGTTTTTCCCACGATATCGCTCTGGACAAGGTCATTCAGGGATTTGGGCCGCAGATCCCGCAGGCCCTTGGGCATCCAATCGGCTTTGGCATAGGCAAGTTCGACGGCGCTGGGTCCATCCAGGGCCCTTCGTTCCGATAATTCCTGAAGTATCCGGGCGCCTATGGTGCGCAGGCGTCGGCCGACGATGATCTGGCTGAGGATAAACGTTCCTACAAAAAAAACAACGCCCATTAGAATCTGTAAGGTTGTTGTCATGTGGTGCCTCTTGAGACGGTAAGCTGCAAAAACAGGGCCATGTTTTCCATCCTTAGGGATAGGGTTGCAAGCCGGTTCATCATTTAACCACGGAACGTCAGAGTCGGTATCGGCCCCATGATTAAGTGGTAAGACCACTATTATAAAACATCTTTAT
>JAABTB010000169.1 GCA_011390085.1 Desulfobacula sp. | reverse complement strand
TGGTTGATCTGAGACGCGGCATGGTGGACGAAGGCCTTGTTCCCCAGTCCCTTCAGAAACCCATGAAAGCCCTTGAAAAACGCGGGAACCCCTATGGGAAAATGGAAAAGAAAAGGGCGGAATGGGCTGAAGACAAGGAATTCAGCGCCCTGTGCCAGGTCAAGGATCTGGACGGAGAAAAAGCGGATACCCTGTATTTTGTCGACAGCATTACATCCTATGACGACAATATTCAGAACATTGCCAGAAACACCTCTCTGATTCTGCAAAAAGCCGGTGTGGATTTCGGCATTCTGGGGAAACTTGAAAAAGACAGCGGGAACGAGGTATTGCGGTTTGGCGAGGAAATGCTCTACCAGGATCTGAAATCACAGAATACGGAAGCCATCCTGGAAACAGGGGTGAAGCATATCGTCACTTCAGACCCCCATGCCTATAATGCGTTGAAAAATGATTACAAAGGCCTTCCCCCTGTGAAACATATCAGCCAGGTGGTGGCCGAAAAAATCAGGACAGGCGAATTGGATCTGAAACCCTGCCTGAATCCTGAAAAGGTCTATGTGTATCATGACCCCTGTTATCTGGGGCGTCACAACGGCATTTATGAAGATCCGAGGCAGGCCCTGGATGCCATTGAGGGATTGAACCGGGTGGAGCTTGAAAAGAGCCGTGACCGGTCCTTCTGCTGCGGCGGCGGAGGGCTCATGTTGTTCTATGAGCCGGAAGAAGAAACAAGAATGGGTGTGTTAAGGGTAAATATGGCTGCTGAAGCCGGAGCAACCGTCATTGTAACGGCCTGTCCTTTCTGCCTGGTCAATATCCAGGATGCCATCAAGGTGGCCGGAAAAGAAGGTCAGATGGAAGCCCTGGATTTTACGGAACTGATCGAGCAGCACCTTGTTTAGAATAAATGGATTACAGGTTTCCGAAAAAGTTTAAGGCCTGTAACGGATAATTGATTTAAAGGAGGCAATAATGGAAATTTTGGTATGTGTCAAGAGAGTACCGGATACTGCTGAGAATGAATTTGAACTCAATGGCGCCGGAAATGATCTTGATCGTGATGATCTGGTATATTCCGTGAATGAATGGGATAACTACGCCGTCGAAGAGGCGATTCAGATTGTGGATAAAGTGGGTGGAAATGTCACCGTGATCACCGTGGGTGATGGCGAATCCGAAGAAGTCCTGAGACGTGAAATGGCCATGGGCGCCAACAATGGTATCCTGCTGTCCGATGATGCCTTTGAAGGCTCCGACGGAAAAGGCATTGCAACCATTCTCAAGGCGGAAATCGAAAAAGGGAAATATGATCTCATCCTCACCGGCGCCCAGGCCGATGAAGGCGCCGGCCAGGTCGGCGGTATGCTGGCAGCCATGCTGGATCTGCCCTATGCGTCCCTGGTCAATAAGATTGAAGTCAGTGACGGCAAAATCAAAGTGGGCCGGGAAATCGAAGGCGGTAACCAGGAAATGAATGAAATCTCACTTCCCTGCGTCCTTTCCATCCAGACCGGTATCAATGAACCCCGGTATGTGGGAATCCGCGGCATCAGAAAAGTAGCCAGTGTTGAAATCCCCGTGAAAAGCGCATCCGACCTTGGTCTTGCAGCAGACAGCATAGGCAAAGCCGGTGCCAAAACAAAACGGATTGATTATTTTGTACCGGATCTGGGTGCAGGTGCTGAAATGCTTGAAGGCTCCACAGATGAGATCATCGCAAAACTGATTGAGAAGCTGAAAGCAAAAGGAGGGCTCTAATCATGACACAGATTTTCGCATATATTCCATTTTCAAACGGCGTTGCCGAGGATATAGCCATGGAATTCACCACGGCCGCGGCAAAAATTGATAAAGGCGCATCCCTGACGGCTGTTCTCACCGGTTCCGGTGCGGACCTGGACAAGGTGGCCAATGATATGACCGGCCTCTATGCCGAAGTCATCAAGATCAGCCATGGCGATCTTTCTTACCCCAATGCCGAGGTTGTCCGTAAAGCCTTGGTGAACGTAATTCCGGCAGGCGCCATTGTTCTTGCCCCCCATAATACCTTCGGCATGGATCTGGCCCCCGGCCTTTCCGTCAAGATGAATGCATCCTATGCAGCAGACATCGTTGACTTTGCCGGTATTGAAGGAACCGTCCTGAACGCTTCCCGCCAGGAACTAGGCGGAGCCGTCAGCACCCATGTGGCTGTTGATATCGCTTCCGGCGCCGTCATCACCATCCGGCCCGGATCTTTTGCCCCGGTGGATGGAAAAACAGCTTCCGGCGCCGTGGTGGACAAATCCGCCAATGCCGGTGATCTTTCCGCAAAACGGAAATTCCTGGAAATTGTTCAAGCCGAAGTCGGTGATGTGGATATCACCAAGGCCGATGTGTTGGTTTCCATCGGCCGCGGGATAGAAGAACAGGATAACATTGAAATCGCAGAAGAGCTGGCCAAAGCCATGAAGACGGTGGTTTCCTGCTCAAGGCCCATTGTGGATGCCAAATGGCTGGAAAAGGGCAGACAGGTCGGAACCTCAGGTAAAACCGTCAAACCCAAGGTCTATATGGCCATGGGTATCTCCGGTTCTTTCCAGCACCTGGGCGGACTCAAGGGCAATCCCTTTATCGTTGCCGTGAACAAGAACCCCAAAGCCCCCATCTTCCAGGTGGCAGATGTGGGAATCGTGGCCAATATCATTGAATTCATGCCGGAGCTGACCAGCGCCATCAATGATCTATAATTAAAATACAGTAGAAAATATTTAAAAGGGGTCTTCTATCCATTTGGAAGGCCCCTTGCCGTTTCTTCCGCTTCCCTTTTTTCCTTGCTTTATATTGGGTTTGACAACTTTTTCGGATCATGTAATAGTCGGTATCGTTTCAGGGGAAAAGAAAATGGCAGACATACTGATCGTTGATGATGATAAGCTCATATGCGATATCCTGGTCAAGATGATGGAAAATCTCGGCCACGAAAGCCGATTTGCCTTGACCGGCAAAGAAGGTTTGGAACTGGCGAAAAACGGACGATTTGATATCGTTTTTCTGGATGTCAAGCTCCCGGATGACAACGGCCTTGATCTCATAAAAACGATCAAGGCGACCCCTTCGTCGCCTGAAATTATTATCATTACCGGCGACAGCAACCCGGACGGGGCGGAAATGGCCTTCAACAGCGGGGCCTGGAATTATCTCGGCAAACCCTTTCTGCGGCAGGAACTGAATCTTCAGGTGAGCCGTGCCCTGCAGTTTCGAAAAGAAAAAGGAAATGTCTCCACTCCGGGTATTTTGAAACGAAACGGCCTTATCGGCGAATCAAAGGAAATCCGGTTCTGCCTTGAGCAGGCCTCGGTGGCATCCTATTCCGATACCCCTGTTCTGATTTCCGGGGAACCGGGCACAGGCAAGGCGCTTTTTGCAAAAACCATTCACCTGAACAGCGGCCGGAGTGAAAAAAATTTTGTGGTTGTGGACTGTTGTACCGTCACCGAGACCATTTTCGAAGGGATGCTCTTTGGCTGTAAAAACGGGGATAGCCCGGGAGCCGGAGAGAATAAAACAGGGCTTATCAAACGGGCTGACAAGGGTACGCTTTTTCTGGACCAAATCTCGGAACTTCCCCTGCCGGTTCAAAAATACCTGCTCCGGGTGATGGTGAACCGGTCCTTTACCCCGACCGGTTCGAAAACGAAGGAAGCCTGCAATTTCAGGGTGATTGCATCGACCACCAAAGATCTGGGGGCGTTGAGCGAAAAAAGAAAATTTCAGAAAGACCTTTTGTCCGGATTAAAAGGAATTTGCATCCATTTGCCGCCGTTACGCCGGATACAGAGAGATATTATTAAAATGGTCCTGTATTATCTGGATCAGCACTGCAGGACATATAAAGTTGGTACAAAGGGAATTTCTCCCGAATGTCTCGATATCCTGACGGTCTACAAATGGCCGGGAAATATCAGGGAATTGGCCGAAGCCATGGATAAGGCCGTTGCCTCGGCAAAAAACGAACCCACCCTTTATTCCGTCCATCTGCCCTCTTATATCCGGGCAGAGGGAATCAAAAAATTCGTTATGCAGGATTTGAAAAGCAAAAACTACCCTTTGGATGATGATGACCTGGGGAATTTCCCAATGTTGAGCCACGTCTTGGAAACCACGGAAAAAGAATATCTCAATGCCGTCTTATCCCATACAGGACAGAACCTGAAAGAAGCCTGCCGTATTTCCGGGATATCCAAATCCAGAATGTATTCCAAGCTGAAAAAATATATGCTCAATTAAGATCCTGTCCGGCCTCGGCAATCAGACCACTGAATTTTCAAGAGAGGCCGGTTCATTCCTATTGAACCAGGGGAACCGTCAACCCGCCATCCATAAGAAACAGGACCGTCGCATCCGGTCCTGTTTTCTCAAGGGCTGTATCCAGGGCCTCCTGAAGACTGCCGAAGGGCCGGATAAACAGTTTTGAAATGATTTCGGGCGCCACATCGGTGACTCCCCACATTTCCGCCCAGAGACCGATCTCCGCCATTTTGGCGGCCTTGTGATACCCGAGAACATAGCCCTTTTCAATGGTTTCAAGGGCGGCTTTGGGGGTGTCGCTGGACCCCAGAAGATCGGCAAAGGCCTTTCCGCCGATGCCGTGCCGGCATTTTGCCGTCAGGATCAGGATGCCGCCTTTTTTCAGGGCCAGCTTGGCATTGTCAATGCCTTTCTGGGCCTGGTAGAGATCAATGTCCTGGGGGAATTTCACCACAGACACGACAATATCCGCCTTTTCTTCCAAGGGTGCGGCAAAGACCTCGTTTGCCCGGTCAATGGCCGCATGAAAGGAATCGTGGATATGGCCGCAGCAGGCGGCATAGACACGGTGATGCTTGTCCAGCACCGTCATGATGGAAAAGATGTCCTGTTTGACGGTTTTGATGGCATCCATCATATCGGCATGGACCGGGTTGCCCTCCAGGGCCAGGGCTTTGGCTGCCGGTGAAAGGGCCAGCTTGTGGTTCTGTTCAATGGTTTTATAACCGGCGATGCCCGGCAGAAAGGATTTCCTGCCGCCGGTATACCCGGCAAAATAATGGGGTTCCACCGATGAAAGGATAATGATCCGGTCCGCTTCCACCCCGGCCCTGTGGACATGCATGGGGGTGCCGTTGGTGGAGGTGCCCAGAAACACCATGTCCTGATCGGCCCTGGCGTCATGGACAATGATCCTGTCCCTGACGTTTTCATAAAAAGACCCGAAAATCTGGAAAAATTCCTCTTCGGTAGGACCCCGGTGGGCGCCGGTGGCAATGATGAAATGGAAAGGAGTCTTGGCTAAATCCTCAAAGATGAATTCAAGGATTTTTTTTGTGGGCGTGGGCCGGGTGGCATCATTGACGATGACAAGGACATTTTTTGCGCCCTTGAGAAAATCTTGAAATCCTTTGCTGTTGATGGGATGAAGCAGGGCATCCCGGATGTTTTGGTCTTCATCACCGATTTTTACATCATTGGCCTCAAGAAACCGGACCTTGACGGTATCAGCAAGAACTGCCGACAAGGTCCCGTCTTTTCCGTAGGGGACATCAATCTTCATGAACGCTCTCCTTTACCGGATGGGACCCAGGGTATTGAGCCGGTCCACAAAGGTATCAATTTCAGCCTGAAATTTTCCCTTGTCCCCTGCCGCAATCTGGACAAGCTGAATCCTTTCCGGGTCTATCCCGATTTTT
>JAABTB010000168.1 GCA_011390085.1 Desulfobacula sp. | reverse complement strand
GATCACCACCGGTTTATTGTATTTTTTTGCCGTTTCAAGACAGTAGGATATGGTGTAAATAAAGGTATAGACCCGGGTCCCCACATCCTGGATGTCGATGAGCAGAACATCAATCTCGTCAAACATCTTTTTTGTCGGGATCCTTGTCTCATTGTACAGGCTGAATACGGGTATATTCAAACCCGGCTCCATAAAATGACCGGATTCCACCATATTGTCCTGTTTTTCCGCATAAAACCCGTGCTGAGGTGAAAATAAAGCCGTCAATTGGCCGGGGAAACAATGATGGATCAGATCCTTTGCATGCCTGAAATCACTATGAAGCGATGCAGGATTGGACAATAATCCCAAACGCTTTCCCCATAAATTATCCGGCGGATGATCCATGAGGATTTCAAGTCCGGTGATGATCTTAGGTGTCATAAAAATCCCCTGGGTTATCGCTTTAGAGCTTCTAAGTATCATAACCATTGACAAAATTACAAATCCTAACTAATGATTATTTTTTTATCCTTAGGAGCAAACCGGACATGAAATTTAAAATCAGTGAAACCCTCTCCACCATCAAAGCCTATGAGGCAGGAAAGCCTCTTGCCGAAGTTGAAAGAGAATATAATATCCAGGATATCATCAAACTTGCCTCCAATGAAAATCCCCTGGGATTTTCCCCAAGGGTTCATGATGCCGTCAATGCCCATATAAGCGATATGAACCGCTATCCGGAATCCTCAGGGTATCTGTTAAAAAATAAGCTTTCCCAAAAATTTAAGGTTTCTTCCGACCATATTGTTCTAGGAAACGGATCAGATGATATCATTGCGCTTCTTTGCCATGGGTTCTTGAATCCGGGAGATGAAGCGGTGATGCCGCTGCCGTCTTTTTTAATGTATGAAATCAGTGTCAAGACCGCTAAAGGAAGACCGGTCGTGGTACCGCTGGTGGATTTTTCCACAAACCTGAACGGCATCATTGAGGCAATTTCCCCAAAAACCCGGATGATTTTCATCACCAATCCTTTTAATCCCACAGGCAGCACAATTTCCTCCCAGGCCTTCAACCTGTTTTTAACGCAGGTGCCGGATGATGTGATCATCATTTTAGATGAGGCCTATATTGAATTTGTAAGGGATGAATCTGTATACAACTCCCTTCAAAATCCCTTGGCTGATCCCAGAATTGTCACCCTGCGGACCTTTTCCAAGGTGTATGGGCTTGCAGGATTCAGGGTAGGCTACGGCATTATGGACAGTGAAATTGCCGAAATCTTAAACCGGATACGCCAGCCCTTTAATGTCAATACGCTTGCCCAGGCTGCAGCCGTTGCCGCTTTGGAAGATGAAGCCTTTATCGAAAAGACGGTGCGAACCATACATGACGGCCTTGATTATCTATTTTCAGAATTGGATACCCTTGGATTGAGATGCCTGCCCACCCAGTCCAATTTTCTCATGGTGGATCTTAAGATCGACGCAACCCGGATTTTCAAGGAAATGCTGAAATTCGGCGTCATTGTCAGATCCATGAAATCTTATGGATTCGATACGTTTTTGCGGATCACTGCCGGAACCAGGAAAGAAAATATAATATTGATGGATACCCTTAAAAAGGTCATTAAAAAATAAGGATATTCCTGTGCACACAAGAATCATAACCATTGACGGACCTGCAGGAGCAGGAAAAACCACTGTCAGCAAGCTTCTGTCACAAAAATTGGGATGCATTTATGTGGATACCGGCGCTCTCTATAGGGGCGTGGCCTTTGAAATCCTGCAGCAGAAGATTAACTGGGAAGATGATCATGTTCTTGAAGAATTTTTAAAAACCCTGGATCTTAATTTTATCATGGAGGCAAGCGGTCTAGTTCTGATGTCATCCGGAAGAGATATCTCAGACTATATAAGGACCCCTGAAATCTCCATGCTGGCTTCTTCTTCTTCGGCAAAGCCCCAGGTCAGATCAGCCCTTTTTGAGATTCAAAGGAATATCGCCCGGACAAAGGATGCCGTTTTTGAAGGCAGAGATATGGGGACCGTTGTTTTTCCGGATGCTACTCATAAATTTTTTCTTTATGCGGATTTGGCGATCAGGGCAAAAAGACGGTGCGATGAAATGCCGGAAGAAACAAAAGATTTGTTCCGGGTCCAAAAGGATATGGAAACAAGGGACAATAACGACTCGAAAAGGAAATCCGCACCCCTTAAACCGGCAGAAGATGCCGTTGAAATCGATTCCACTTTTCTGACCATTGAAGAAGTCGTTGAAAAGATGCTGGGATATATTGAAAAAGCCGGACAAGCTTCACAATCCTGTTGATTTTTTTTATTTTGCTTGGTATAAAGGTCAATTGTACTTGCCCATAATCCTCGTATGATGATCAGGTACAAAAATTCGTTTAGGGGGAATATTATTAATGAACACTAATTCTAAAGAAAATCAAAGCCAAACAATGAATTCTGAAACCGAAGAAAAATTAGAAAAAAAAGAAGCCTCTTTATCTGAAATCACAGGTGAAGAAACCATGGGAGAACTCTTAGACATCTATGAGTCAAGCCTTAAAAAATTTGAAGAAGGCCAGGTTGTTACCGGGAACGTCATTTCCATCGGAAGGGACACGGTTCTTGTGGATGTCGGGTACAAATCCGAGGGGCAGATCTCCATTCATGAATTCATTGATGAAAAAGGCAATGTAAATGTCCATGTCGGCGATCAGGTTGAAGTAATGATCGAACTCTGGGATGAAGAAGAAGAAACCGTCCTGCTGTCCCATGAGAAAGCCAAAAAAGTTAAAGTATGGGATGCCATTAAAGACATTTACGATGCCGACGGAACTATTAAGGGCGTTATCACCAGTCGCGTCAAAGGCGGCTTCTCCGTTGATATCGGCTTGATCGGATTCCTGCCCGGGTCCCAGGCAGACCTAAGACCCATCCGCAACATGGATGAGATGGTGAATAGGACCTATACCTTCAAAATTCTGAAATACAATAAAAAGAGAAACAATATTGTTCTTTCAAGACGCGTTCTTCTTGAAGCTGAAAGAGATAAATTAAGAACCACGACCCTGGATGCCATTGAAGATGGTAAAGTCATGGAAGGGATTGTCAAAAATATTACCGAATATGGTATCTTTGTTGATCTTGGCGGCGTAGACGGACTTCTTCATATTACCGACATTTCATGGGGAAGGGTAAAACATCCGTCCGAGCTTTTTTCTGTCGGTGACAAAATAAATGTAAAAATTCTTTCCTATGATTTTGAAAAAGAAAGGGTTTCCCTTGGCATGAAACAGCTTACCCCTGATCCGTGGACAACGGCAATCCATAAATATCCGGTGGGTTCTAAAATCACCGGCAAGGTTGTCAGCCTGACGGATTATGGTGCCTTTATTGAGCTTGAAGAAGGCGTTGAGGGTCTGATTCACGTCTCTGAAATGTCCTGGACCCGAAAGATCCGTCACCCCTCACAGATGGTAACCGTGGGCGAAGAAGTAGAAGCCGTTGTTTTGGATCTGAAACCGGAAAACAGAAGAATTTCCCTGGGTATTAAACAGACAGTGGATAATCCCTGGGAAGTGATTTCCCAGAAATACCCTGTCGGTACAATCATTGAAGGGAAAATTAAGAATATTACGGAATTCGGTCTTTTTATCGGAATTGATGATGATATTGACGGTCTTGTCCATATCTCCGACATTTCATGGACAAAAAGAATCAAACATCCGTCTGAAGTATATAAGAAGAATGATACGATTCAAGCTGTTGTTCTGGATATTGACAAGGCCAACGAAAGATTTTCCCTGGGCATCAAGCAGACCCAGAAAGATCCCTGGGAGACTGTAAGCCAACGCTATGAAGTGGGCAAGGAGATATCCGGCGTCATTACCAACCTCACCGACTTTGGCGTGTTTGTAGAACTTGAGGAAGGTATAGAAGGCCTTGTTCATGTCTCTGAAATCAGCAAAGAGAATGTGAAAAGCCCTAAAGAGCATTATACCGTCGGCGATACCATCACCGCAAAAGTGATGAATATCAACAGTGATGAGCGAAGAATCGGCCTTTCCATCAAACGCCTGCAGGATGACGACGATGATGGAAAATATCTTGAAGAATTTGCAAAAAATATGAAACCTGCAACTTCATCTTTTGGCGAAATCCTGAGAACCAATATCAAGGAACAGATCGAAGCCAACAGGATTCAGAACGCCAAAAAATAAGGGCAATAGGGATGGCTTGTGCCTGTAAATTCAGGCATACACCCCATTCCTTAATTCCATATAATCTGCAAGGGCCGGATAACTTCTTGTTATTCCGGCCTTTTGCATCATTTGCTATATTTAATCAATGATTAGGAAGTCTATATGTTTTCAAGACGACACCCGTTTTTGTTTTTTTTAATGATCATGGCATCCTGTTTTACTCTCGTGTTTGTCAGTATCATGGCTTTTATGTTTTCCGGCACAAAGCTGCTCAGCACACAATTTTCCGGGGAGATGAGTAATTCAGAAGGAAATATCGGCATTGTTGAGATTAATGGAATGATCCTGTCTTCAAAACACATCCTCAAGGACATCAAAATATTTCAAGAAAATCCTGCCATCAAGGCCATCATTTTAAGAATTGAGTCTCCGGGCGGAGGCATCGGCCCTTCCCAGGAAATTTTTCGCGAGATCATGAAAGTCAAAACAGATAAAAAGATCATTACTTCCATGGGATCTGTGGCAGCTTCCGGCGGATACTATATTGCTTCGGCAACGGACGGTATCATGGCCAATTCAGGAACCATCACCGGCAGTATCGGTGTCATCATGGAATATGCCAATATCATGGAGATTGCAAAAAAAATAGGCATTTCCCCTGTGGTCATTAAAAGCGGTGAGTATAAAGATATGGGGTCTCCCTTAAGAGAGCTTGAAGAATCTGAAAAAATGCTTTTTCAGGAGCTTGTGGACGATCTTCACCTTCAGTTTGTAACCGATGTGGCCAATTCCCGGAAAATGGACATTCAAACCATTGCCACCCTTGCCGACGGAAGGGTTTACACCGGACGCATGGCTGTTACTCTCAAATTGATTGACCGCATTGGTAATCTCGATGATGCGGTCCAGTGGGCAGGTGAGCTGGCAGGAATTGATGGGAAATTAAAACCGGTTTACCCGAAAGAAGACAAAATCACTTTTATTAAAAAACTTGCCGACACCCTATTCAAAGATATCAATATTTCCGGCACCATAACGGATAATCTCCGGTATATCATCAATTAGTGAAATCACGCTGGAAGCTGATCCTGGAACGGGTCCGCCGTCAATGACGGCATCAATGGTTTTGATAAAATGATCATTAAGCAGTGAAGGGTCGTCAAAAATTTTTCCGTCCGGCCCCGAAGCACTGGTCGAAAGAATGGGATTTCCGAGCTGATGCGCCAGGGCCAGGGCGATCTTATTGTCCGGAACCCTGATGCCTGCCGTTTTTCGTTTGGTCAGCATGATTTTCGGCACCATTTTTGACCCGGTCAGGATAAAGGTATAGGGCCCCGGCAGCAATCTTTTCATGTTTCGATAGGCAAAATTGGAAACCTTGGCATATTTTGAAATATCTTTTAAATCAGGACAGATAAAACTGAAGGGCTTGGTTTTATCCCTTTGTTTGATGGTATAAATTTTCTCAATAGCCCTTTTATTCATGATATCACAGCCGATACCATAATAGGTATCGGTG
>JAABTB010000167.1 GCA_011390085.1 Desulfobacula sp. | reverse complement strand
CATACATTGATTATGTCTTGTCATGGGGTCCATTAATCCTTGGTCACAGGCCTTCCTGCGTCATTGATGCATTGAAAAAAATTCTGGAAATTGGTACCAGTTTCGGTGCTCCCACAGAAATTGAAACTCAGCTTGCCCGGATGGTCATAGACCTGGTTCCGTCAGTGGAAAAAATCAGAATGGTGAACTCCGGCACGGAAGCCACCATGAGCGCCGTCCGTCTGGCCCGGGGATATACCGGCAGGGATATCATCATCAAATTTGACGGCTGCTATCATGGCCACGCAGATACCCTTCTTGTTGCGGCGGGTTCAGGGGTGGCAACCCTGGGCATTCCTGGAAGTCCGGGGGTTCCTGATGCCGTTATTTCAAACACCTTATCGCTCAAATTCAATGACAGCGAAGAATTCTCCAGAGTAATGAAAAAAATCGGGGATAGGGTTGCCTGTGTCATTCTTGAACCCGTGGCCGGCAATATGGGATTTGTGCCTCCGGTTAGCGGTTTCCTTCAAACATTAAGGGAAACTACCGCCAAATATGGGACAATTTTAATTTTTGACGAAGTCATGACCGGATTCAGGGTCTCAAAAGGATCTGCCCAGGGATTGTATGGTATTATCCCGGATTTGAGCTGTTTCGGAAAAGTCATTGGAGGCGGCCTGCCGGTGGGGGCTTATGGCGGCAAAAAAGAGATCATGGATCAAATCGCACCTGTCGGAAAGGTTTACCAGGCAGGAACACTTTCAGGAAATCCGTTGGCCATGGCAGCAGGCATTGCAACACTGACGGAACTTCAAAAAAAAGGGGTGTATGAAACCCTTGAGGCCGGAACTGAAAAACTCATGAAGGGATTTCAGGCAGCAGCGGATGACGCCGGAATTCCCCTCCAGACAGGCCACGCTGGCTCCATGGCAGGCTTCTTTTTTTCCAGTGAAAAAATTCATAATTTTGATGATGCAAAAAAATGCAACCTGGATCAATTTGCCAAATTTTACCGGTTGATGCTCACAAAAGGGGTGTATCTGGCCCCATCACAATTTGAAGCCTGTTTTGTTTCCCTGGCCCATTCTGAGGATGATATTGATCAGACCATCCTTGCGGCAAGAGAAGCCATGGCGGAACTCTAACCCGTCATGATTAAAAAAATACATTTGATTGCCGCCTGTGGCACGGGCATGGGAACGCTTGCCTGTAGCCTCAAAGAGATGGGATATACCGTATCAGGCTCCGACATGAATGTATATCCGCCCATGAGTGATTTTTTAAAAGAAAAGGGGATCGAGCTTTTTCAAGGCTATGCGCCGTCTCACCTGAATCACTCGCCGGATCTTGTTATCATCGGGAATGCCGTAACACGAATGAATGCCGAAGCCCAGGCTGTTTTAAACTCCGGCATTCCCTATATGTCCATGCCCCAGGCCGTCAATCAATTTATTGCCAAGGATAAAAAAATCATTCTTGTCACCGGCACCCATGGAAAGACGACTACATCTTCGATTATGGCATATCTCCTGTATACTGCAGGAATGGACCCCTCATTTCTCATCGGCGGGATTTTAAAAGATTTCAATTCCGGTTTCAGAATCGGGCAAGGTGAGTATATGGTGATTGAAGGAGATGAATATGACACGGCTTTTTTTGACAAAGGGCCGAAATTCATGCATTATAATCCTGAAATGATTATTATGACCGGTATTGAATTCGATCATGCCGATATTTTTTCCGGTATTGATCATATCAAACGCGCATTTTCAGATCTGATCCGGAAAAATGAGTCCAGGAGTCATTTTATTACCTTTGAAGACAGCGTGCATTTAAAAGAGGTCCTATCCGATTTTTCAGTCTCCCTGGAAACTTATGGGGAAAATGCCCGGTGGCGTTTTTCCAAGCATCATCAGCAGGGGTCAAGGACATATTTTGATGTTCACGGCCCCAATACTTCCATATCCATTGAAACCCATCTTGTGGGGCGGCACAACCTTTTCAATGCCATGGCCTGCATAGCAGCGGCTCAAAGAATCGGAATCAGCAATAAAATCATCAAAGCAGCTTTAGCCGGTTTTTCCGGTGTCAAAAGAAGACAGGAAATCAGGGGAATTAAAAATGGAATCACCGTCATGGATGATTTTGCCCATCATCCCACAGCCGTCCGAGAGACTATAAAGGCATTAAGGCCTTTTTATAAAGCCGGCAGGATCATTGCTGTTTTCGAACCCAGAACCAATACAAGCATGAGGCATTTTTTTCAGGAGTCGTATCCTGATGCATTTATGGAAGCGGATATGGTATGTATTTGCGAACCCTCCGTGAAAAAAAACATAGCGGATCAAGAGAGGTTATCCATCCGTAAACTGATCATTGATATTGAAAAAAAAGGAGTCCGGGCATTTTATTTTGAAGACACGGACAGGCTCCTCAATTTTTTGGTGCCGGCATTAAAAGATAAGGACCTTGCTCTGATCATGTCCAATGGAGGATTTGATAATATCCATGAGAAACTGTTGGAAAAAATTTAAATGAAAAAAAGAATAGGCTTAAAAATTGTTTTGATCGGCAGCCTTCATATGGTTTTATATTTATACATTGTTCCTTTCATGGTGTATCCGACATTTGGCAAAAATGGAATAACCGTTGTGATGGTTTTGGCTGTTCTGATTTCAGCATTTGTTCTTGGCATGTTATCGTTTGAAAGAAAAGATAAGGGAGAAGGAAATGGGAAATATTGAAAAGATTGAATGGGAAAAAAAATACAGTGTCGATGTGGAAGAAATTGATATCCACCAGAAAAAAATGTTCGAATTATTTAATCAGCTAATTGATATGAAGTCATCAAAAACCGATATCAAAGACTGCATCAATGTCATCACCGAGATTAATGAATACAGCAAATTGTATTTCAGTACCGAGGAAAAATATTTAAAGAAAAAAGGATATCCGGACTTTAACAGTCATGCCAAGGCACATCGCCAGTTTGCAAAAATTTCCATCAGTTTACGCAGAGAAATTTCCGAAAACGAAGACTCCTTAACCTTGGATGTAATTGAAGGAATGAGGAATTGGCTGATAAATCACATTGTTACACGCGATACCCTCTATATTCCGTTTTTAAGAATCAATCAGTATATCGAGGACTCAAAAAAAAAAAATTAAAGTCTTTTTTGTCACTTGACGATATTGATGAGCAAGTATATTATTTTTAATATTGATAATGTTAAGAGAAATTATGGTTTTTGATTATAAAATAATACCTGTTCGAACCGAAATCATTGATTCTACCCAGGAGATAAACGGATTTTCTGAAAGAAGGAAAACCGTTAGCAGGCGGTTTAAAAGGGACAGAAGAAAACAGAATAAAGACCGAAGACGCAGTATCCGTGAAGGTATCATTGTGAACCTCTCATTCAAAGCCAATCGACGCAGGGGAACTGACAGAAGACGGACTCAGAGTGCAAGAACTCTGAAAGCATAGTCTATTCAGACTCCAGGCCGTATTTTTTAATCTTGTTGATGATGGCGGTATGAGACATTTTTAAGGCCCGGGCACCTTGCCTGATACTGGGATATCTTTTTAAAACAGACTTGAGAATACCTTTTTCATAACTACCCACCATTTCTTTGAGCGAATGGACTTGGAGATCATTAAAATGTTGTTTGTTTTCCACTTCCATGGCAATAATATTCAAGTCATTTGCACTTACAATCCCGGCGATATCCTCCACAATCTGTTTGCGGTCGGTAAATAACAGTTCCAATTTCAGGGTGGTTGTATTCATTCTGAGTCAGCTTTGTTCTTCCTGTTTAAATTAATGGGGCAAGGGTATTAAATCTATCCATTTGAATCAAGTAAATTATTGAGCTTGATTCAAATGATAAAAAACTTGGATCAATGGTTTATTTTTTAATCCAAGACTGATAATTTGCCTTATCTTTTTTCAGCAGACAGGGAAAAACATGAAAACCGATATCGCATTTGAAATTGAAAGCTTATATAAACATGATGTTATTTCAGATCTGGATTATTTTTTTGCCGGATCCATGGCCCTTGCCTTTAATGAAAAAAACCCCCTGGTTCCGGTCTCCTGCGCCCTGGTTTCCAAATCATTATCAGAGGGTCATATCTGTCTTGATTTGGCAAGCACGGCAGGCAGTCAAAAGCCGTTGTCGGAGACAAATCCCCTTGTCTTAAAATATCCGGATGCAGAAACCTGGATCCAGGCGTTGAAAGAATCTTCCATGGTCTCAGAAGGACTTCACACTCCCCTGGTTCTGGATTCCGCAGGCAAATTATATCTTGCCAGATATTTTGATTTTCAAAATCGTCTGGCAGACAATATCAGCCGGAGGGTTTCTATTTCGGAGGTTCCCATGGAAGAAACCCTGATGGATGACCTTTTAAAGGATTTTTTTCCGAGCGGTAACCATTTTCTGCCCCAGAAAAACGCCGTCAAAAACGCGCTATATAATAAATTTACGCTTATTTCAGGAGGACCTGGAACCGGTAAAACCTTTGTCATCGGCATTATCAAAACAGTATTGTCTTTATGGTCAAAAAATAAGGGGCAACCCGTACAACGAATCATCTGCGTGGCTCCCACGGGAAAAGCAGCTTCAAATTTGGAAGAGGGGCGCACCATTCATTCTGTTTTAAGGCCCCTGGTCCATGGCCCAAGATTTTATTTTAATCAAAAAAATCCGTTGAATGCAGATGTTTTGATTATTGACGAAGCGTCCATGATAGATCTGCCGTTGCTTGTCAGACTGCTGGAAGCTGTCCCCTTGGAAACCAATATTATTATGACGGGAGATAAACATCAATTGACATCCATACAGGCTGGAGCGGTATTCAGTGATTTGTGTGCCGTAGATGAATTGTATGCCCATACCTTTACCTTGGACTATAATTTCAGGTCCCGGGGGAAGACCGGGATTGAAAAGCTGTCAAAGGCCATCAATGAAAGAAATATCCAGGATTTCGAATCCCTTTTATTATCCCATGATTATCCGGACCTTGTTTTTGAAGATTATCATGATGCTAAATCCGTCATGGCCACTCTTCAAAACCATATTACAAAAGAATATGGGCCCTTTGGAAATGCAAAAAACGAAGAAGAGGCTCTGTCCAAACTGGATGATTTCAGGGTATTGTGTGCCCATAACAAAGGGGATTGCGGAACATTACAAATTAATCATCTTTGTGAAAAGATTTTGCGGTCATTGAATAATTCTGGTATAGAGGAAAGGCCTTTTATAAGAGCTGTCATGGTGAACAGCAATGATTATAAGAAAGGGTTATTCAACGGCGACACCGGGGTTATGGTTGAAAAAAACGGAAGGACCACGGCATTTTTTAAAGGACTGGATAATAAACTGAAACAATACCGGTATTCTGATCTGCCTTCCCATGATACGGCCTTTGCAATAACCATCCACAAAAGCCAGGGGTCTGAGTTTGACTCGGTTCTGATGATCATTCCGGACAGATTTTCTCCTGTTGTGACGCGCCAGTTGTTATATACAGGTGTGACAAGGGCCAAAAAGAAAGTGATCCTTATCGGAAACCTTGACATCATGAAAGCTGCCATCCGTATGAATACGAAACGGCATTCAGGTATTCAAGAATCCCTGGGAAAAAAATTAGAAAGCAAATATCTTGAAAAAAAATAAAACAATACCTGAACACATCTGGCAATTTTTTTGTTCTGCCCGGCTTGCGGTCTACACGCTTGTCCTC
>JAABTB010000166.1 GCA_011390085.1 Desulfobacula sp. | reverse complement strand
TAATGAAGGAGGAAACCCATGACGGAAAACGACCATCTCTCGGAAAGTCTGGAAGACTATCTTGAAACCATTCTTGAGCTTCAGACCCAAAAGACCGTGGCCAGGTCCAAGGACATTGCCGATAAAATGGACATCAAACGCGGGTCCGTCACGGGAATGTTAAAAAAACTGGCCGAGAACCATCTGATTAATTACGAACCCTACGGATATGTGACCCTGACCCCTGAAGGCAAAAAAATAGCCCAGGAAGTCGAGCGGCGGCATATTTTTTTAAAGGATTTTTTCCACCGGATTCTCGGGGTGGATGAAGAACTCGCCGAAAAAACAGGCTGTCAGATGGAACACGCCATGAATAAAGAAACCTTTAAAAAATTCAAGGAATTTGTCGCCAAAGTGGATGCCTGTCCCCACCGGTGCCAATGACAGGCGCACCGGGCTATTGAAGACGACCTGGTACGGGGTCATCTTCAACAGGCCCTGCAAGACAGGTCTACAAGACGGGGTCCACGGTCCAGACTGCCGTGGCCGTCAGGCCCGTGTGGGTCCGCTTGATGCGTCCGTTTTCGGCAATGGATTCGAGATAGGGCCGGATGACGGCTTCAAGTTCGGCTTCCGGCCTGTTGCAGACTTTTTTGAAAAAAGCCGTCTGACTTTTCAGTTCTTCTTCCACACTCACATTCTGTTCCCATTCCACCCGATCAAAGGTGAGGTCTGGAAAAAGCCCCATGGAAAACAAAAGATTGATCTTAAACAGGAAACTCTGGGGTGCGTCCTCAAGAACCGTTCCCATGATCTTTTCCCAGAGGAGGGCCAGAACCGGGTGATTTCGTTTGGCTGCCCAGCCCCGGAACGCACAGCCTTGTTTTGAGGTCTCCATCATTTTAAAAAAGGATGCGGAACCGGCCACACCCGGCGACATAAAGGCAATCACCAGGTCAAATTTTTTCTTCCACCCTTTTTGGCCGATATCCAGGATGTTCCAGTCTTCACACAGGAGAGTGAGGTTTTCCTTAATATCAGGGGTGATCGACTGTCGGAACTGTTCCAGCATTTGGTCGGAAAAATCAAGGGCCGTCACCCTTGCGCCCTGACGGGCCAGGGCCAGGGCCAGGGTCCCGGTGCCGCAACCGATGTCAAGGACCTCCATGCCCCTGAACAGAAGTTCCTTCCGCTTCAACAGATCAAGGGTTTTGGTCAGCCTCCGGTTCTGGATTTCTTCCTTATTCCGGTCATAGGAAGAGGCGGCCCGGTTCCAGTATTCGGGGGTGGAAAACCCCTTGTGAACCGTATAGGTATCAGTCTCTTTGTCCTGCTCCCAGGCCTTAAGCCAGAAGTCTGTATTGAATATTTTATCCATGGGGCCTGCTCATTTTAGGGTCAGTTTTTTATATGCGTCTTCCATGATGATTTCAAGTTCTGCGATCCCGGTATCGGACAGACCTAGATGATCGGCTTCCGGGGAATTGATAATTTCATACAGATCTTGATCCGGGCCGTTTAGCTCAATTTTTGTAGAAATCCGATTGGCTATTCTAACAAGGGACAGAAGCACGTCTGATGAATCATAGGATTCCAGATGATGATCCCTGGCGATGATGCAATATGCCTTGGGGAGATTCCATTTGGTCAGCAAGGCATGACCTTGCACCGTATGAAATCTGTTCAGCAGGGTTGTGATCAGCTCCGGCTGTAACTTTATGGTATGCTGATCTGATTTTATAATCGATTCAATGGCTGTTAAAATAAATAATTTTCCTATATCATGTAAAAGTCCGCCAATGAACGCCTTGGATATCAGATCATCCATGGACAGATGCCGTGCAGTCCATGAAGCACCGGTGGCGCAGACAACAGAATGATGCCACAGTCTTTTCTGGCAAGGTTTGATCGTTGGATCTGTAGATGAAAAATGGCTTTTAAGAATCACCTGCATGACAATAGTGACCATGGCAGTCTGTCCGAGCCTCAATATGGCATCCTTTATCGTTTCTACAGCATAAAGTCCTTTATAGAATGCTGAATTGGCTGTTTTTAAAATCTCACTGGTCAGGATCGGGTCCCTCTGGACAAGCTGCTGGATAACCCTGAAATCAGGATCATTTTTTGTTATTTCCCTCTGTATTCTTATTGCGTGGGGATTCAGCACGGGATATTGGTCTTCACTGTTGATATGATTCTCTATGATATCAATAATCGATGAATTTTCAGTCATTTTTCAAGCTCCCAACAATCGTTTAATCTCATGAATCTGTCTTGGAGGCATCAGCCTGGGCACACACCGGAATAATTCTTCCAGGGTGGTCACTCCGGCAGACACCTTTATCAGGGCATCTTCCATAAGAGTCACCATTTCTGTTGTTTCAATGCTTATTTTTCTGATTTCATAGCTCGATTTGTGATTCAATATGGCTTCCCTGACAGATTCGTTAAGAACCAGCATTTCAAATATAGCTAACCGGCCTTTATACCCGGTATACCCGCAAGCCGGGCACCCTTTGCCTTTCATGAATTTATATCTGGAGATGTCTTTAGGAACATATCCCAGCAATTTAAGTTCCCCGGGCAAGGGTCTGGTTATTTCTTTGCACTGGGTGCAGACCTTTCGCAGAAGCCTCTGTGAAAGGACGCAAACAACGGTGGAAGATATGAGGAAAGCCTCGACCTCCATGTTCATCAAACGGACTAACCCACCGATACTATCCTCGGTATGAAAAGAGGTCAAAACTTTATGTCCGGACAATGCAGCGTGAACGGCAACATCTGCAGAATAATTATCCCTGATCTCGCCAATGACTATGATATCTGGATCCTGCCGAACAATATGCCTTAAAGTTTCTTTATAGGTTAAATTGATGGCCGGATTAATGGAGCACTGGGTAATGCCTTCCAGTGTGTATTCCACAGGGTCTTCGGCTGTTATGATACTGATTTCGGGTTTATTGATATGGGTGATACTGCTGTAAAGAGTCGTGGTCTTGCCTGATCCCGTCGGTCCGGTTATAACCAAAACCCCGCTGGGAACATTAAGGACATCTTGAATATACCGCTTCAACATTTTGGGTTGCATACCGATCTCTTCAATGGGGATGATCTGATCCATCCGGTTGAGTATCCGCATCACTATTTTTTCACCAAACAGTGAGGCATAAAAAGAAACCCTTAAATCATGTCTATTCCCCTTATGCTCAAAGACCATTCTTCCATCCTGGTGACGCCTTTTTTCAGAAATATCTGCCTTGGCCATTATCTTAATCCTAGATGTCACCATGGCAGTCGCTTCAGTAGCAATTTCCTTTTGAAAAATCAGAATTCCATCAATTCTATATCTGACGTGGATACAGCCCCTTAACGGCTCAAGGTGAATATCACTTGTTCCTTTATCAATGGCATCTCCGATAATTCGATTGACCATTCCCGTGGCTGTGGTTTCATCAATAATGGATCGTGGAATATTTGCCTTGCCTGTAAGGCTTTCAAGATAAGCATCAATTTGAGCGGCAGATGAAATAGCAATGAGGATACGATCTCCCAATAGTTTTCTGGCCGCATCAATCGCCGCTTTATTAAAAGGATCGGCAAAGGCCACAACTGTCTCTTCCTCTTTTTTATAGACAGGGATAAACCTGTTGATCTGACACCATTTGAGCGGCACGGTTCGGATTATATCCAAATCCAGATCATCCGTCGAAAGATTGATGTAAGGAAACCCCAATTGAACCGACAAAGCCTCAAGAAAAGCCCTTTCACTGAGAAACTGCTGCTCGATAATAACCTCACCCAGTCGTTTGTGTTTTTCTTTTTGCTGAATATCGAGGGCAATATCCAATTTCTCCGGTGATAGATAACCGAATTCAACCAGAATCTCACCGATTCTGAGGCTGAGATGGTTGGTCCTTAATACATCTTTCAATTGCGCGGGGGTGATATACTTCAAATCTTTGAGGATATCGCATAAATTTTTGGAAGGAAGCTTTGATTTTATTCGCAGGACATGGTCTGTTTTTTCCTGTGTCAATATCCCTTCCTTCAATAGCAAAGAAAGAATTGTGCTAGAACTCGTATTCTTGATTTTTTTCGGCTGCTGTTTCATCTGTATCCTTTATCATATCCCTGCAAAGGGATCAGGCTGAGGTTTCGCTTGATTCCTTCCTGGCTTTGGTCTTTTTAGGTACCGCTGCCTTTTGTTCAGGGGTTTCGATTACCTTTTGCTTGAGGCTGCCGCCCCTCAGGATCAGCATGAGTTTTTCCCTGTTTTCCGCCAGCAATAAGGAGAGGGTTTCAAGCTGGGTTTCATCCAGTTTGACCTTTGAATTTTCCAGGAATTCAAATACATTATCGGCAATGTCAAGCATCTTGTCATATTCGTCTGCTTCTTTTTTTGTCGCAAATGTCATTTTTTCCTCTCCATTCCTGACAACGATAAATTTTACAATGACGGCCATTTTTTCTCCTTCAGATCAAATCATTAAATTTTCCTTATGTATATCTGGTCTTAATACAAAAAAGGATACAGGTAAAGGAGTTTTCCTTCAACCTGTATCCTTTGCATGTCGAACGCCAAAAACGGTTAAACCTGGGGTCTGGGGTAAAGCCCGGCCCTTTGTACGATTTCCGGGACCTTTTCCTCCCATTCAATGGCCATGATATGGAAGCCGGACACGCCTTTGATTTCCTTGAGTTCCTGGATATGCTCCACGCAGATATTGACGCCTTCCTCGGCCTGTTTGTCCTTGGGAACCCCGGCCAGGCGGGCGATGATTTCATCTGGCACATCCATGCCCGGTACCTTGTTTTTCATGTATTTGGCCATACCCACGGATTTCATGGGGGTCATGCCGGCCATGATAAAGGTTTTTTCCGTCAGGCCCCGGTCTGCGGCCCGTCTGATCCATTCCTTGAATTTGTCGATATTGTAGATGCACTGGGTCTGGATGAATTCGGCCCCGCAGGCGATCTTTTTGGCCAGGCGCGGCACCCGGATTTCAAAGGGATCGGCAAAGGGATTGGCCGCGGCGCCTACAAAGATCTTGGGCGGGCGTTTGATGGCGTCTCCGCCGAGGAATTTGCCCTCGTCCCGCATATACCGGACCGTCTGGACGAGCTGCATGGAGTCCAGATCATGGACGTTCTGGCCCTGTTTGCAGTCTCCGAAACTCTGGTGGTCCCCGGACAGGCATAGCATATTGGGGATATCAAAGGAGGCGGCGCCCAGGATATCGCTCTGGAGGGCGATGCGATTTCTGTCCCTTGTGACCATCTGGAGAACCGGTTCGATGCCCAGGAGTTTGAGATGGATGCAGGCGGCCAGAGAGGACATGCGGGTCATGGCGGTCTGGTTGTCCGTGACGTTGACGGCATCCACATAGTCTTTGATGAGCAGGCCCTTTTTTTTCACTTCTTCGGCATCGCTTCCCCTGGGGGGTCCGCACTCCGAGGTCACACCCAGATGGCCTGCCTTTAATATCTTTTCCAGTCTGCTGTGGGTATTTAATGCGCTCATATGTTCACATCCTCCCGTGTCACCTTTCTTGGGCCGCCGGCCCGGTCCGTGGACCAGTCCTTGATGGGGGCGACTTTTTCATAATCTTCCATTTTATTTAATGCCTTGAGCCGGTCCACAATGAGCTGCCAGGCACAATCCACATCCTTGCTGATCTCGCATTTGCCGTTGGTGGAACCGCCGCAGGGGCCGTTCATGACCCGTTTGGCGCACCGGGACACGGGGCAGATGCCGCCGGTCCGG
>JAABTB010000165.1 GCA_011390085.1 Desulfobacula sp. | reverse complement strand
AAAACAATCCTTTTTCTTCTACTGCCTTATGGATATCTGAAACAATCACCCCGGGTTGAACCCGGACGGTGAAATTTTCTTCATCAATATCGATAATTTTATTCATCCGGGTTAAGACCATTATAAGGCCACCCTTAACCGGTACGGATCCTCCCGTCATGCCGGACCCGGTTCCCCGGGGGACAACGATCAATTTCTCTTTGGAAGCCAGTTGCAGAATCTTCGAAATTTCGGTTTCCGAGCCCGGGAAAACAACCATATCCGGCAGATAGGAAATTCCTGTTGCATCATAGGAGTAACAGAGCAATTCTTCTTTTTCTTTTGTAACATAGGGCTTTCCGGATATGGTTTGAATCTCCCTGAAAACCGACCCCAAAAGTCCCATCTATAGTTTCCCGGTTTCGATTTTCTTGGAAAGATAATTGATCTGCTCAAAGAGAACGCTTTTTTGCTTTAATTCCTTTTCAACAGCATTAATGGCATATATGGCTGTTGCATGGTATCTATTAAAACTGCTGCCGATGCTTTTAATCGGTTGATCCGTATATTTCCTGGAAAGATAGATGGCTATTTGACGGGGCTTTACAATTCTCTGCTGTCTGGAAGCCGATATGATTTCTTTTTCCGACAGGGAAAATTCATCACATATCAATTTTTTAATGGACTCTATGGTGATCCGCTTTTTGATGTTCATAATATTGGCTAGAACACTTTTTGCAAGCTCAATGTCAATGTCGTATCCCATGAGCCGGCCCTTTGCCGCAACACCGAACAGACCGCTTTCAAGCTGCCTGACATTATCACTCAACTCCTGGGCAATATATTCCGTAACCTCTTTCGGGATGGCATACCCCAACGCCTTTGATTTCTTTTTTAAAATCCTGACCCGTGTTTCATAGTCCGGGGCTGATATTTCCGTCACAAGGCCAAGGGTAAGCCTTGATTTCAACTGGTCATTCAGTTTGGGAATATCATCGGGAAGTTCATAACCGGACAATATGATTTTTTTATCGGCCTCAAAAAGATAATCCAGTGTAATGGCCAGCTCTTTCTGGGTTGCATCCTTGCCGGCTAAAAAATGAATGTCTTCCAGAATAAGAACATCACATTTTTTTCTGTATCTTTCTTTAAATTCATCTATTGTATTGGTTTTAATGGAATGGATCATTTCATTGGTAAAATCTTCAGCAGTGACATAATAAACACGCTTGGACTGGCTGTGGGTAATGATATGATGGCCCACCGCCTGAGAAAGGTGACTTTTCCCCAGACCGGTTTTCGCCAACAGGTAAAGAATATTGGAACCGTTCCGTTTCCCATGGGCTAGGGATAGGGAGGCTGAATATGCAAAATCTGAATTACGGCCCACAACAAAATCATCAAAGGTAAATCCTTTTTTCAATAATCTTCCGTTATTGAATCTTATGTTCAGCCCAGGTAGGGTCATTTGTTTTGAATTTTTCGGTTTTAAAGCAAGGGCGGGATAAGACCCTGATTTTTTAACATTTTTTCTTGGGCCTCCCTTATCCTGGGAGGTCACTTTAAATTCAATGTGAATATCCTTATGGCCGAGTTTTGAAAACTCCTCCATAAATATCGGCAGATAATTGTCTTTCAAGCGCTTGACGGAATATGAATTGGGACTGGACAGTCTGATATGATGCCCGTCATGCTCCAGAAGCTCCACCGGGTCGATCCACATTCTATAGCTGTGATCCGGCAGTGTTCTTTTAATTTGACATTTTACTTCTTCCCAGAACAATTCTAATTCTTTCAAAAAAAACCTCTTTCTTCCAATTTCAAATTGAAACACGGGTTATAAAGCAAATTTAATTAATTTTAGCGGAAAACAACTGATATTCAAAAAGTATTGTTTTTTTATTTAAATATCCATCATCGGTCAAACCTGATCTTAAAAGGTTGGCATAATTTAAAAACAATGGCTGGCATAATTTTTTAACATTTCGATTTTATTCAATTTTATTTGTGAAACAGCTAATTTTTTATAAATTCCAGCAACTTCGGCAACTGCTTATTTTTCCAAGGTTTTTTAAAATTTTTCAAAAAATTATTATTCACTCAAAAAAAATTACCTCCGATTCTTTGCGATTTACTTTAAATATCTTCAAATTTAATAAAAATTAAATGAATTTCCTAATCTGAATTTAACAATAGTTTCACAATTCCATAATAGAAATTGTATTTACTCTTTTTTTTCCCAATAGTATATTGCCATAATTTTATATCATCTAACCCTAATGATAAGACCATACTCATGAAACAGTCATCTCCCCTTCCGCTTATCGGCATTACACTGGGTGATCCGGCCGGAATCGGGCCCGAAATCATTCTAAAGGCCCTCAATGATCCTCAAATCCACGGTATCTGCAGACCTCTGATCATAGGCGATTCACATATCCTGAGAAAAGCCCTGGATCTGCTTTGCGTTCAGCATCAGATACATATCATTGATGACCCGGAACAGGGATATTTCAAATTTAAAACAGTGGATATGATTGATATTCCGTTGCTGAATATCCAGGATTTCAAACCCTCCATTCCCTGCTTTGAAACCGGGACAGCCATGCAGGCATATATTATCCGAGGGATTGATCTTGCACTGAGCCGAAAAATAGACGGCCTTGTCACCTGCCCCATTACCAAAACAGCCTTAAAACTCGCCGGGTCCGATTTCCATGGGCATACGGAATTACTGGCCCACAGAACCGGTACAAAAGATTATGCCATGATGCTGGCCGGTAAAACCCTGAGGGTTGTTCTGGTGACCATTCATATCCCCCTGGCGCAGGTTCCGGCAAGTCTGACTCGGGAGGGCATTATCAAAAAAATCAGGCTTACTCATGTTTCCCTTAAAGACCGTTTCAATATCAAGGCACCCAGGATTGCCGTGGCCGGATTAAATCCCCATTCAGGGGAAGACGCCATGTTCGGGCGTGAAGAAAAAGACATCATTCTTCCTGCAGTTCAGGCTTCAAAAGATGAAGGCATCCATGTTCAAGGCCCCCTGCCCCCGGATACGGTTTTTTGCCATGCCGTTCAGGGACGGTATGATGCAGTGGTCTGCATGTACCATGATCAGGGATTGATTCCCTTTAAACTCATCCACTTCAAAGACGGCGTCAACACCACCCTGGGGCTTCCCATCATCAGAACATCGGTGGACCACGGAACTGCCTATGATATTGCATGGAAAGGCATTGCCGATCCTTCAAGCCTCATGGAGGCGGTTAAAATGGCCGCATTTCAGGCTGATAACAGAAAAGATCTCTAAATGAATCCGGATAATATCATTATTCAAGGCGCCCGGGAGCACAATCTTAAAAATATTAATGTTGAGATTCCCAGAAACAGCTTTACGGTCATTACAGGGCTTTCCGGCTCAGGTAAATCCACCCTGGCCTTTGATACTTTATTTGCCGAGGGCCAAAGACGATATGTGGAATCTCTTTCCACCTATGCCCGGCAATTCCTGGGACAGATGGACAAACCCGATGTGGATGCCATCATCGGACTCAGCCCGGCCATTTCCATAGAACAGAAATCAGCCGGTCATAACCCCAGGTCCACGGTGGGAACGGTAACGGAAATATACGACTATCTCAGGCTTTTGTTTGCAAGAATCGGCAAATCCTATTGCTATCAGTGCGGTCTTCCGATCTCTTCCATGTCCATCGACCAGATGACGGACAGGGTCATGGGCCTGGAAGAAAATTCAAAAATAATGATCCTGTCTCCTTTGGTTACCAATCAGAAAGGGTCCCATGAAAAACTTTTTTTAAAAATAAAAAAAGACGGGTTTGCCAGGGTCAGGGTGGATCAAACCATTTATCCCATTGAAGATCTTCCCGGGTTTGAAAAAAATAAAAAACATACCATTGATGCCGTAGTCGACCGGCTTGTGATAAAACCGGGAATCGAAAAACGGCTTTCCGACTCTCTGGAACTTGCCTTATCCTTATCTGAGGGACGGGCTTCCATTCTTAATCTGAGCCGTAAAACCGAAATCCTTTTTAGTGAATCAACCGCATGTCTTCATTGCAGCATCAGTTATCCTGAATTTACCCCGGCCTCTTTTTCATTTAACTCCCCCCAGGGCGCCTGTCCCAAATGTGACGGACTCGGCACGGTAACGGAATTTGACCCAGACCTCATTGTTCCCGACAAAACCCTTTCACTGCGGCAAGGTGCGGTGCTTCCCTGGGAAAACCGGGACTCGGTTCAGTTTATGGAATTTCTGGATGCCTTGGTCACCCATTATAAGGAAACCATATACAAACCCTTTCATGAACTATCCCCGCGGTTCCAGGAAATCCTGCTGCATGGCTCGGGCAAAGAGGAAATTCCTTTTTACACCGAACGGATGGATAAAAAAATTGTCTATCAGAAATGTTTTGAAGGCATTATCCCCATCCTGAAAAAACGCTATCTTGAAACAGAATCCGGTTCCATGAGGGATGATATTAAAAAATTCATGAATTTCAAAACCTGTTCTTCTTGCAACGGGACAAGACTGAACAAGGCGTCCTCATCGGTCAGGGTCGGGGACAGGACCATTTCCGAAATCACCTCTCTTTCCATTCAGCATTCCCTTCATTATATGTCATCCCTTGAGTTGAAGGACAAGGATCACCTGATTGCCGAAACCATCCTGAAAGAACTGAAAGAGCGGTTGGGTTTTTTACAGAATGTAGGTCTTGAATATCTTACCCTGAACCGTTCCGCAGCAACGCTTTCCGGCGGAGAAAGCCAGAGAATAAGACTGGCGACCCAGATCGGGTCCAAGCTGACAGGGGTTCTCTATGTCCTTGACGAGCCCAGCATTGGTCTTCACCAGAAGGATAATGCCCGACTATTAACCACCCTCATTAACCTTAGAAACCTCGGCAATACCGTCCTGGTGGTGGAACATGATGAAGACACCATTCTGTCGGCCGACCATGTCATTGATATGGGGCCCGGAGCTGGTATCCACGGGGGTGAAATCATGTTTTCAGGCTCTCCGGAAGCGCTTTTGAAAAGTGAAACCTCTTTGACCGGATTATACCTCTCCGGCAAAAAACAAATCCAGACCCCTGAAAAAAGAAGGACAGGTTCAGGCCAATGGCTGACCCTTTCCGGTGCTTGTTCCAATAACCTGAAGCACATTGATGTTTCTTTTCCCCTGGGATGTTTTATCTGTGTGACCGGTGTTTCAGGTTCCGGAAAATCCACCCTTGTGCTCTCCACCCTGTATCAAATCCTGGCAAACCGGATCAACCGCTCAAGAAAGGCAGTGGGTCTGCATAAAGAATTAAAAGGCATTGAACAGTTGGACCGAGTGGTTCATATTGACCAGTCCCCCATCGGAAAAACGCCGAGGAGCAACCCAGGCACCTATACCCAGGTTTTCAACCATATCCGGGAACTTTTCTCTCAAACCCGGGAGGCCAAGGCAAGGGGGTATGGTCCGGGACGGTTCAGCTTCAATGTCAAAGGCGGCCGGTGTGAGGCCTGCACAGGGGACGGCATTATTAAAATTGAAATGCATTTCCTGCCCGATGTCTATGTGGTCTGTGATGTCTGTAAAGGAAAGCGGTATAACCGGGAGACCCTGGATATCACCTATAAGGGGAAAAATATTGCCCAGGTCCTGGATATGACCCTTCTTCAGGCAGCCCGTTTTTTTGAAAACATCTCTTTTATTGTCGCCAAACTGAAGACCCTGGTGGACGTAGGACTGGGAT
>JAABTB010000164.1 GCA_011390085.1 Desulfobacula sp. | reverse complement strand
AACTGATCATTTTCTGGATGTACGACTGATTTGAACATCAGTCTCTGAAAAAAAGACAGGGCATAATTCTCTTCAATGTGTTGCGCTCGTAAGAAGTCTTGAACAATACCGAGGTGGTTCCTCTATGTGGGAGGATCCCTGGAAGGAGGTCTGAATGACTCACGACAACAATACCAAGGCGTTTGAAAAAGATTGCAGGGACCGGGGAACTTGGCTGGATCTGTTCTGCCCGGCCGGCAGTTGTGAAATAATTGAAGCAACGAATCTACCTTAACCCGTAAAACTGGCAGGTACGGTCCATGAACCGTACCTGCCAGAGACCCTTACCGGCGATGACCCCGTTTGTTTTATCGATAACCAAACCCATGGAGGTACAGATGCGACAGTCAGTTTTATGGATAATTTTATTTTCAATCCTGTGTGCCGGTTCGGCGGAGGCGGACGAACCGGGGCCGTCACACGGAATAGGGTATCCGGCCGGTTGGCGGAACTGGTCGACCATAGCGGTCTCCCATCGCACGGATAACCATACAATGCGTGTGATATTGGGGAACGAGGTGGCCGTAAAGGCGGCCCGGTCGGGCAAAACAAATCCCTGGCCCGATGGGGCCATCCTGGGCAAGGTGGTCTGGAAAGAGGCCGGGCTGGAAAACTGGAAAGAGGCAGTCGTCCCCGGAGAGCTGGTTCATACCGAGTTCATGTTTAAGGATTCACAAAAATATGCCGAAACCTACGGCTGGGGCTGGGCCCGCTGGCTCGGTATGGAACAAAAGCCCTTTGATGAAGGGGCCCAGGTCTGCACCGCCTGCCATGCTCCGATAGAGAAACGGGACTGGGTGTTCACCGACCCGGCCGTATTTCCAAAATAAGCCGGCAAGGAAAAGTCACGCGCAATAAAGTTGGCTGCAATAGGGTTGATCGCCTTGCTGTTTATCCCCCTCCCTTTTTTTATACGGCCTCAACCCGGCAGGGCACAAACCGGTGAAGGGGAGTGCCCAGCGGATCCCGGTGGGTGTTTTTGGTAAGGCTGTTGACATTGATGCCGTGAACCCGCCCGTCATAATCCAGGCCGAATCCGTGGGGGATCATGATCGTGCCCTGGCAGACCTCATCGCTGATGTGGACTTCCCCTGTCCCGGTTCCGGCTTCGGTGGTGACCCTGGCTGACTTGCCATCCTTGAGTCCCAGGGACAGGGCATCCGCCGGGTGAACGGCAATGGTGCAGTCCCGCTTGCCCTTATTCCATTCCGGATTCCGCATCAAGGTGTTCATGGTATATCGGGAATGCCTGCCCGCATTCAGGATCAGGGGAAATTCCTCTGGAAGATTTAAATCCGCGGCCTCTTCTTCGGCGTTCAGGTTCCGGGTCTCGTCCGCCAGTTCCGGGATAAACAGTTCGATTTTCCCGGAAGGCGTCTTGACGGCGGCCATGGGATTGTCCTCGTCTGCTTTTCCGACCCAGAGTCCCTGGGGGGTATCCAGGAGGGCCTGGAAAATCTTGTCTCCCTGGTCCATGTCCGGTTTGAACCCGGCCCTGGCTGCATTTTCCCGGAACAGTCCCGGTGCCGTCATGAGCATACCCCAGAGGGCGGCCTTGGCTGCGCTGTCCCATTCCTTTCCCAGGGTTTTGGTCAGGATAAAGGGCATGGCCTTGAAGGCCCCGGGTTCTTTGGCGGCCCAGGTCATTAATTTCATGCCAAAGCCCATGCGGTCGCCTTTGGCCCCTTCATAGAGGTCTTCGGGAATTTCCGGAACCAGCCCCAGTTTGTCCGCCAGCAGGGTGTGGATCTGGGAGGCTTCCAGGCATTGGCCCGGGGCAGGGACAAGGGGCCGCCGGAGTTGAAAATAGGCATCGGGATAGGTCCAGGGGAAAAAAGTGGCGTCCCAGGATTCGTAATAGCTCCGGCAGGGCAGGACATAATGGGCCAGGCGGGCGGTTTCGCTCATGACCAGGTCGTTGACCACCAGAAGATCCAGGCGGCCGAAGGCCTTTTCATAGGCAGCGGTATCCGGATAGGAGCGCAAGGGGTTGCAGGCGCTGACATAGACAGCCCTCAGCCTTTCCGGGTTGTCGGAAAGAATCTCCTCCGGCATCACGGCCGGGGGAAAGGCACCGGCCGCTGCAGGGGGCATGCCGGTGGCGACGGTCTTCCATGTTTTCGGGTTTCGTTCATCGGCATGGAACCCCATGGGCATGACCATGGGCGGGATCATGTTGCCCCCGGGCGTCTGGAAGATGCCGCAGGCGGCCCCCAGGATATGCAGAAGATAGGAATTCAGGGTGCTGTGGCGGCCCATATAGATGCCCAGGTCCGGGTGGACGCACCATTTTTGAGTGGTCATGAGCTGGCAGAGATGGAGAACCGCTTCAGGGTCCAGGCCGCAGACCTTGAGGGCGGACCCTGCATCAAATTCCCTGAACCAGGGCCGGACCGATTCCCAGTCGTTGACCCGGTCTTTCAGGTAATCGGCTACTTCCCAGCCCTTTTCCAGGATCATGGCGATCATGGCCTTCATTAAAAGGGCGTCGGTTCCCGGCCGTATGGCCAGGTGAATGTCGGCGATGGCTGCTGTTTCGCTTTTCCGGGGGTCCACCACCACCAGCAGGCGGTCCGGGTCCTTGGAGATATCGTTCAGGACCTTGGGAGCCCGGGGCATCTGGTGGCTTTCCATGCCGTTCCATCCCCAGGCCACCAGCATCCGGGTATGCTGTTCGTCCGGAATGGCGATATTATACTGTTTGCCGAATACACGGCCGGTGACCCACCAGTGGCCGCTGAATTCCTGGCCCGCCGATGAATAATAATATTGTGAACCCATGCCCCGCAAAAGGCTGAGACCGAATCCCGCTTCCATGTGGCCTCCCTGGGAGCTTCCCCCCATATAGGCCAGGGACCTGGGGCCGAATTCACGGACTATGGATTTCATTTTTCCGGCGATTTCCGTCAGAGCCTGGTCCCAGGAAACGGGTTCAAAGCTGTTGTTGACCCGTTTCAACGGATGGGTCAGGCGGTCCTTCGGATATTGGTGATACAAGACGCTCAGGCCTTTCCGGCAGGCATACCCCCGGCTCCTGGGGTTTTTCCTGTCCGGCAGAACCTTGACCATTTGGCCGTTTTCAACCCATATGTTCAGCCCGCAATTCTGGGCGCACAATACACAGCCGGTGTGATGCCATTGTCCCATGAGTCCTCCTTCAATCGGATTTCTTTTGATCTATTACCAATGTTTACCATATCTGCCGGCGCATTTCAACCGCCGGCCCAGGGATCGGGCCTTGATCAGAAGATTTTAAAAAAGAATCGCTGTTCAGGATAAAAGCTGGATAAATTTTGTATTCCTGATTTATAATACAAGGGCCGAGGGGATTTTGAGGGGGAATGAAACGGATGAGGAATGATTATGCAAACAGCGGTTGAGATCGTAAAAAAGCAGCGGGAATTTTTTCTGACCCATGGGACAAAAGACGTTTCCTTTAGAAAAAAGAATCTGGAAAAGCTCCTGGTCTATATCCAGAAATATGAGGGCAGGATTTTAAAGGCCCTGCATTCAGATCTGCACAAGCACCCCTTTGAAGCCTATGGCGCAGAAGTCGGACTTGTTCTGGAGGAATTGAAATACCAGATCAAGCATCTCCATCGATTTGCCCGCCCGAAACAGAAGCTCAACAACCTGCTTAATTTTCCGGGCACCAGCCAAATCATTCCCCAGCCCTATGGGGTGGTCCTGGTCATGGCGCCCTGGAATTATCCTTTCCAGCTCCTCATGAATCCCCTCATCGGCGCCATGGCCGCCGGAAACTGTGTGGTTCTAAAACCTGCGGATTATTCCAGGAACACCAGCGCCGTCATGGCGGCGATGATCCGGGAATGTTTTGATGAAACATATGTCTCCATCTTCACCGGCGGCAGGGACGTCAACAACCTGCTTCTGGAGGAGCGCTTCGATGCGATTTTCTTTACCGGGAGTCCCTCCCTGGGGAAAATCGTCATGGAAAAGGCGGCCCGCCATCTGACCCCGGTGATCCTGGAACTGGGCGGGAAAAGTCCCTGCATTGTGGACCATGACGCCAATATCAATGTGGCGGCCCGGCGAATCGTTTTTGGAAAATTTCTCAACGCCGGCCAGACCTGTATCGCCCCGGATTACCTGTTTGTGCACAAAAGCGTGAAGGACCGGTTGCTTGAAGCCATGAAAGCCTGCCTCACCCGGTTCTATACGGCAGATCCCTTGACCAGCCCCAGCTATGGGAGGATCATCAATACCCGGCAGTTTGAAAGGCTGTCTCATCTCATGGCCTGCGGCACCATCTACAGCGGGGGGAAAACCGATGCCGCATCCCTCTATATCGAACCGACCCTGTTGATCGATATAAAAGCCGATGATCCCATCATGAATGAGGAAATTTTCGGGCCTGTTTTCCCGGTGATGGAGTTCCAGCAGATTGATACGGTCATTGATTATATCAACCAGCGGGAGCGGCCCCTGGCCTTTTATTATTTTTCTGAAAGCAAACAACAGCAGCAGGACATCCTGGATAGGACAACGGCCGGGGGCGGCTGCATCAACGATACCATGATGCATCTGAGTGACCCGGCCCTTCCCTTCGGCGGGGTGGGGCACAGCGGCATGGGCCGGTATCACGGCCGATACAGCTTTGAGGCCTTCAGTCATTTCCGCTCGGTGTTAAGAAAATCGACCCGGCTGGACATCCCTTTACGATATGCCCCCTATACCCGTTGGGGGATTAAGCTCTTGAAACTCATTATAGGTTAGGATTTCATGATTATTTTGACGGACGGCGATACGGATACCTTAAGCCCTGAAGAGCGGCATATCGTCCAGAAACTCATGGCCTGGCAGTCCTTAGTGGATTCCTTGGCAAAATTCAGGGCCAAAAAAGAGGAAGCCCTGAAAGCCGGGTGGAACAATTCCGGCCCTGTCCGTGAAAGCCGGGTCCTGTCCCTGGTGATCCGTTCCCTGGAAAAAAAGCTCATAGCCCGGTTAAAAGAAACCGGTTCAATGCCTTTAATTTAGCCGGGTCCGGCCGAAGATATCTGCAACTAAAAACAGGGTTGTCAAAAGAGAGGCCTCTATTTTTCCCTGTGTTTTAAAAAGGTTCCGTTCCGGTATTCCCGGAAGGCGGTTTCAAGTTCTTCGTCCGTATTCATGACAATGGGCCCCTGCCAGGAAATGGGCTCGTTAAGGGGCTTCCCGGAAATCAGAAGAAACCTTAAGAGGTTGCCCTTTGCAGCAATATAGACCTTTTTGCCGTCTTCAAAGAGGACCAGGGTTTCAGGGCTCGCCGTCTTTCGGGCATCCGGCTCAAAATCGCCCTCGCCTTCGATGACATAGGCAAAGGCTTTATGGCCCAGGGGGATTTCATGGTCAAAGACCCCATGGGCCGGAAGGCTCACATCCAGAAACTGGGGGTCAATGACGATATCCTTGACCGGTCCTTCAACACCATTCACCTTGCCGGCAATGAGTTTGACCCTGACGCCGTTCTCCAGAACCAGATCCCGGATGTCCTCCTCTTTGATTTCCCGGTACCGGGGCGGCATCATCTTATGGGAGGCCGGCAGATTTGCCCAGAGCTGAAACCCCCAGAGAAGACCGTCCTCGTCACCTTTGGGCATTTCCTGGTGAACGATGCCGCTTCCCGCCGTCATCCACTGGACATCACCGGATGCGATCACTCCTTTATTTCCCATGCTGTCCTCGTGTTCCACATGGCCGTGAAGGACA
>JAABTB010000163.1 GCA_011390085.1 Desulfobacula sp. | reverse complement strand
GATACCTTTGATATGATTGTGCTTTCCGTGGGTCTTGAAATATCCAAAGAAACCAAGGAACTGGCGGAAAAACTCGGCATTGAGCTGACACCTTCCGGTTTTTGCAAAACCAGTTCCTTTGAACCGGTTACAAGCTCCAGGGACGGGATCTATGTGTCCGGTGTGTTTAACAGCCCCAAAGACATTCCCGAATCTGTTCTGGATGCCAATGCAGCCGCGTCTGCAGCAGGGGATGCCTTAAGTGCGGCCCGGAATACCCTGACCAAGGCTGTTGAAAAAATACCTGAGACCAATGTTGTGGGGGACCGGCCAAAAATCGGGGTCTTTATCTGCGACTGCGGATCCAATATAAAAGGGGTTGTGGATTGTGAAGGGGTTACCGAATATGCACGAACCCTTCCTTATGTTGAGTTTGCCGATGAGGCCATGTATGCCTGCAGCCAGGATGCCCAGAATAAAATGGTTGAATATATTAAAGAAAAAAATCTCAACCGGATCGTTGTGGCCGCCTGTACGCCCAAGACCCATGAGCCTTTATTTCAGGAAACCCTTACCAATGCAGGGTTGAATAAATACCTGTTCGAAATGACCAATATCCGGAATCATAATTCCTGGGTACATAAGAACAATCCTGAAATCGCGACTCAGAAGGCCAAGGACCTGGTCCGGATGGCCGTGGCCAAAGCCGCTCTTTCCGAGCCTTTGAAAGAAGAAAAAATAAACGTCAATGATACGGTCATGGTCATCGGCGGCGGGCTGGCAGGCATGACCGCTGCAAAGAGCCTTGCATTCCAGGGGTATAAAACCCATCTCATTGAAAAAAAGGACAAACTGGGGGGAGAAGCCCACAAATTATACAAAACCGCTCAGGGGGAGGATGTTCAGACCCATCTGGATCAATTGATCAAAGAGATTGAAACCAATGACAATATCACGGTTCATTGCAATACCACCCTTGAAGGGGTGGACGGCTTTGTCGGTAATTTCAAATCCACCTTGAAAACCAATGATACGGCCTTTGAACTGGATTATGGGATAGCCGTTCTTGCAACCGGCGCCAAAGCCTTGGTCCCAGTCGAATATGAATACGGAAAAGACAAACGAATCATTACCTCCCTTGAACTGGATAAGATGTTCAAGGAGAATGATGCTGCCCTTGCCAAACTGAATTCTGCGGTTTTTATCCAGTGTGTGGGATCAAGACAGCCTGATCGTCCCTACTGTTCAAGGGTTTGCTGCACCCATTCCGTGGACAATGCCATTGAACTTAAAAAACGCAACCCGGATATGGACGTTTTCATTCTTTACCGGGATATCCGGACCTATGGGGAGAGAGAACTGTTATATAAAAAGGCCAGAGAACTGGGGGTTATTTTCATTCGCTATGACCGGGAACAAAAGCCCAAGGTCAGTCTCCATAACGGAAAACTTCTGATCTCGTTGAATGACCATGTCCTGAATCAGCCGGTTGAGATTGAAGCCGATCTTTTAACCCTGGCAACGGCAATTATCCCCAGAAGAGATGAACGGCTGGCCAATTTCTTTAAGGTCCCCTTGAATGATGAAGGATTTTTTGTTGAAAAGCATGCTAAGCTAGGACCTGCGGAATTTGCCACAAGCGGTGTGTTTGTCTGTGGTTCCGGCCATTATCCAAAACCGGTGAACGAAGCCATTACCCAGGGAAGGGCCGCTGCATCCAGGGCTTTGACCCTTCTGGCCAAGAAAGACAATTTGTTCACCAGCGGCACCATTGCCAGTGTCGATTCCATGAAATGCAGTCAATGCGGGGTATGTGTTGCCATTTGTCCCTATTCCGCTCCCCGTTTTGCAACGGAAGGAAGGTTTGCCGGAAAAGCGGAAATCAATGCCGTCCTCTGCAAAGGGTGCGGTCTCTGCGTGGCCTCATGCCGCTCCGGAGCCCTGCATCTTAGGGGATTTGATACCAATCAGATTTTTTCACAGATATTTGCCCTGGGTGAAGTTGTATAAAGGAGATACCTCATTATGAATGATAATAATATTAAAATCGTCAGCTTTCTTTGCAACTGGTGCAGTTATGGCGCAGCAGATCTTGCAGGGGTCAGCAGAATGGAATACCCTGCGGATATCCGCGTGATCCGGATTCCCTGTTCCGGCAGGATGAGCCCCAAATTTATTCTTTCCGCCTTTAGAGAAGGCGCCGATGCCGTATGGGTATCCGGGTGACATCCGGGTGAATGCCATTACCTGGACGGTAATTATTATGCACGAAGAAAATTTGCACTCATGGGAAATCTTCTGGAGCACATGGGCATCGAAAGAGACAGGATCCATTTTTCATGGATTTCCTCGGCCGAAGCCACCAAATTTGTGGATGTGGTCAAAGAGATTTCAAATAAGGTTCGGGCACTCGGGCCCAATAAAAAACTTGTAAAGGACTATAATTAGTAAAGGTTGATTTATGGATACCTGTATACAGAAAATCAGGGAAATCGCTTTTCAACTTCTGGATAAAAAGGAAGTCGAACGAGTGATCGGTTTTTCAAATGGAACCATTCCCATGGCAACAAGTCCTATTACCATAGCATCAAAACAGGATACGGAAAAACTTGTTTTTAATTCAACATGCGGACTTAATCTTGCCAATTATATCAGACAACAGAAAGGTAAAATAGCCGTCATTGCCAAGGGCTGTGACTCACGGAATATCGTCACTCACATTATTGAAAATCAGGTAAAAAGGGATCAGATTTATATCATCGGCGTGCCCTGCAAGGGCATGATCAATAAGTCAAAAATAAAAGCCCTGTTTGAAGATGACATCTTGAAATTTGATGAGGATGGAGATACCCTGACCGTAGAATCCTCATCAAAAAAAGAAACCCTGAGTAAAAAAGAGTATTTACGAGACAATTGCAGACTCTGTCAGCATAAAAACCCTGTGATTTACGATATTCTGGCGGGTGATCCTGTTAAAGAACAAGTTCTTGATGTGCCTTATCCGGATGTTGAAAAAATAGCGGCTTTGGATGCAGATGCAAGATGGATCCATTTTCAGGAGCTGACAAAGAACTGCATCCGGTGCTATGCCTGCCGGAATGCCTGTCCCTTATGCTATTGCCCCACCTGCTTTGTGGATGAATCCGGCCCCCAATGGGTGGGTAAGGGCCAGGACAAAACCGACGTCAATACCTTCCATTTTTTAAGGGCCTTCCATTGCGCCGGCCGCTGTACGGATTGCGGTGCCTGTGTTGAGGCCTGCCCCATGGACATTAATGTCAGGGATTTCACAAGGAAACTGAATAAGGATGCCTTTGATATGTTTGGCTGGGAAGCAGGGTTGGATCAAACCAAACGCCCACCCCTGGACGCTTACAGTCCGGATGATCCCAATGATTTTATCAAGTAAATTAAAAAAGGGTAAACGATGAAATTTATAACGATTGATAAAAAAAACTGGGCCAAAGGGATTGAAAAATCCAGAGAAACCTACCGGCTTTTCGGCCCGGTTAAGGATAAAAACGGGTCCTTTATCCGGGACCTTGAAAACGATATGCTTCCGGACATGAGCTGCCATGATTCAGTCCTGTCGGTTAAATCCGTATTATTTCCCCAAACGGAAAAAATCCTTTTCACGACACTGGACGAGTCAAAGGAAGACCACCACATCATGAAAAGAGTCCCTGCCGACACGCGGCAAAGGGCGGTTGTGGGCATTCAGCCCTATGATGCCAAGGCGATCCAGCTTGTAAATCTGAATTTCGATACGGATGATTACCGGGACCCTTACTGGTGCGATGCTTATGAAGCCACCACCTTTGTCGGTGTGGGAATCAATAAACCGGGACCCTTTGATTTTTCAACCTCCGCCGGAACCGGACCTTTTTCCGAAACCGGCCTGGATGTGCTCATGGCTGACCTGGATAATGCCTATCTGGCAAAAGTCTTGACGGATAAAGGCGGGGCGTTTATGGTATCCTGCGGATTTGATACCATCGCCGATGAAAAAGAAAGCCGGGCCTTATTTGATATTTTAAGAAAAGAAGCAGAGAAGAATATCAGTTCCCAGATTGATACCGGCAAACTAAAAGATAAAACCGTTCTTGAACTTCATGAAGCCCCTTTCTGGGATGATATTGCTTTTTCCTGCATCAATTGCGGAACCTGTACCTTTGTCTGCCCGACCTGCTGGTGTTTTGATATCCAGGATGAGGCCAAACAGAAATCCGCCGGCCGGTTCAGAAACTGGGATACCTGCATGTCTCCCTTGTTTACAAAGCATGCCACCGGGCACAACCCCCGGGACAGCAAAACCCAGAGGGTCAGGCAAAGATTCATGCATAAGCTCAAATATTTTCTGGATAAATATGATCAGGGAATCATGTGTGTCGGATGTGGCCGGTGCGTTAAAAGCTGCCCGGTCAATATCGACATTCGTGAAGTGTGCAAGATAATGAATTCATATGAAAAAAAAGAATAGCGAACAAAGGAGGAAACATGGAAAATCCCTATCTGCCTTATCCGGTTCGCATTGATGATATTGAAATTGCAACTGAAGATAAGTCTTTAAAGACATTTAAATTTGTTTTCCTGGACCCTGAAGATGAGAAAAAATTTTCATACCAGGCCGGTCAATTTGCCGAACTCTCCATCCCGGGCGTCGGAGAAATCCCCATCGGGATTGCCTCCTCCCCCGTGGAGAAAGGATTCGTCAAATTTACGGTATTTAGAACCGGTGTGGTGACCTCCCATCTGCACAATATGAAGGTCGGTGATATCATGGGTATCCGGGGACCCCTGGGCAACTGGTATCCCTGGGATAAACTGGAAAATAAAAACGTGGTCATCATTGGCGGCGGATTTGCATTTACAACCTTAAGATCTTCCATTATTTATATGCTTGATCCAGCCAATCGGAAAAAATTCAAAAATATTGATGTAGTCTATGGAGCAAGATCTCCGGGCATGCTTCTGTACAGAGAAGAGCTGTATGAATGGGAAAAAAGGGATGACATTAATATGCATATTACGGTTGACGGTACCGATGACCCGACCTGGAAATACCATAAAGGATTTGTCCCCCAGATTGTAGAGCAAAACGCTCCCAAGGCCGATGAGAATACCTATGCCATTATCTGCGGACCGCCCATCATGATCAAATTTACCCAGCCCGCCCTGACGGCATTGGGATATAAAGAGCACCATATCATCATGTCCCTTGAAAACAGGATGAAATGCGGTATCGGCATGTGCGGCAGATGCAATATCGGCAAGGAACTGGTGTGCAAAGATGGTCCGGTCTTTACTCTGGCGCAGTTGAACAAGACACCTAAAGAATATTGATTCAGGCTTATTTTATATTGACAAGCAACTATTGCTTAAGATATGTTATGTCTTTAATTATTGAAGCTAAGACAGTATGTCTTAAAAATGATAGAAATTAATTACTTACAGGAGGAAATTTTAAATGGCAACAATCGAGTTTAATGGGAAATCTTTTGAGATAGATGAGGACGGATTCCTTCTTGATTACAATACATATTGTGACGAGTGGGTTGATTATGTAAAAACTCAGGAAGGAATCGATGAGCTGACGGAAGAACACTGGACATTGATAAAAGTTCTTCAGGATTATTATGAAAAAAATGGTATCGCCCCCATGGTTCGGGTTCTTTCCAAACTGACAAAATTCAAACTGAAACACATCTATGAATTGTTTCCGTCAGGACCGGGAAAAGGCGCCTGCAAAATGGCCGGTCTTCCCAAGCCAA
>JAABTB010000162.1 GCA_011390085.1 Desulfobacula sp. | reverse complement strand
TGAAGTTCCCGGCCCCGGCAAGGCCCAAGGGAAATCCTGCCCTTGGAATTGATAACCCGGTGCCAGGGAAGGTCATATTTCTTTGACATGGCGTGCAGAATCCGGGAAATCTGCCTGGCACCGCCGGGTTGCCCGGCAAGTGCCGCCACCCGCCCATAGGTCAGCACCCTTCCATGGGGAATGTGCTTAATGACATGCAAGGCATCCTGGGTAAATCGGGTCAACATCACCTAAGTCCCTCTCATTTTTTTTCATCAAACACTGGCATCTTATGAAAAAAAAAGGTATGAAATTTATACTTATTCTGAAATGGTATTTTAAAATTGTCAATCCATAACGGATTGGGAAAGGAGAGGACAATAATGAAAAAAGTCGGAATGATCGGTTGGCGGGGTATGGTTGGATCTGTTCTCATGGAGCGGATGATAACCGAAAAAGATTTCAAAGGATTTACACCGGTTTTTTTCACCACCTCCCAGGTGGGGCAGAAAGCCCCGGATGTGGGAACGAAAACCTCTCCGCTCATCGATGCCTATGATATCGATAGCCTCATGGACATGGATATCATCCTGACCTGCCAGGGCGGTTCCTATACAGAAGCCGTCCGGCCCAAACTGACGGAAAGGAATTGGCCCGGATACTGGATTGATGCGGCTTCCACCCTGAGAATGGACGATCAGAGCATCATCGTCCTTGACCCTGTGAACCGCAAGGTCATTGACAATGCCCTGTCCGACGGTATCAAAAATTATATCGGCGGCAATTGCACCGTATCCCTCATGCTCATGGCCCTTGGCGGTCTGTTCCGGAATGATCTTGTGGAATGGCTGACTTCCATGACCTATCAGGCGGCCTCCGGAGCAGGGGCCAAAAACATGGAAGAGCTGGTAAGACAGATGCAGGTTATCGGCAGGAATGCCACTCCTGTCCTCGATAGCCCGGCCTTTGCCATTCTTGACCTGGACAGGACCGTCATCGAGACGGTCAGATCCGATGCCATGCCCGTATCCAATTTCGGGGCGCCCCTGGCTGCAAGCCTGATCCCCTGGATTGACCGGGCCATGGAAAACGGGCAGACAAGGGAAGAGTGGAAGGGCCTTGTTGAAACCAATAAAATTATCGGCAGATCCGGCAACCCCATCCCCATTGACGGCCAGTGCGTCCGGATCGGCTCCATGCGATGTCACAGCCAGGCCTTTACCATCAAACTGAAAAAAAATGTGCCCTTGAATGAGATCGAAGCCATGCTGGCCGAAAACAACGACTGGGTCAAAGTGATTCCCAATAACAAGGCGGATACTCTCAGGGATCTGACGCCCGCTGCCGTAACCGGCACTTTGACGGTTCCCGTGGGCCGTATACGGAAAATGATCCTGGGGGATGATTATCTCACAGCCTTTTCCGTGGGGGATCAATTGCTCTGGGGGGCGGCCGAGCCCCTTCGCAGGATCTTAAACATCATCCTTTAGGCGATTATTGTTTTAAGGCATATTTTCTTTCAAGAAAGGCTACCATTCTTGAAAGGGGAAAGGTCAGGATAAAATACAGAACCGCTACGGTAATCCAGATTTCAAAGGTTAGAAAGGTCACGTTCATGAGTTCCATGCCCTGGAAGGTCAATTCCTGGATTGAAATGACGGAGACAATGGAGGAATCCTTAATGGCGGAAATGAGCTGGCCTGCAAGAGGGAAAGCGACTTTTCTGAAGGTTTGGGGAAAAACGATCAGCAGGAAAATATTTTTTCGGGACAATCCAATGGATCGGCCGGCTTCCCACTGCCCTTTGGATATGGAATTGATTCCCCCCCGGACGATCTCCGATATATACGCCCCCTCATAGAGGCCTAAAGCAATCCCGGCAGACATAAAGGCATTTATCCGGTCCGGCCCCGTCAGAAGGAACCCGGAGACCTGCTGAATCCATACCGGGGCCTCCCTCAGATATTGGTCCAGACCCAGGGCATCCAGAAACCGGCTGGATACAAAATAATAAAAAATGATCAGAAGGACCAGGGAAGGGATATTCCGGATGGTTTCAACATAAATTCTGCTGACCAGCCTTTGCCCCCATGATCCCCTAGCCCCCATGACCCCGGAGATGGTTCCCAGCAGAAAACCGAAAACCATGGCCCAGATGCTGAGTTTCACCGTTGTGGCAAACCCTTTTGCCAGGATATTGGCCTTGAGTTCTCCGGTTGTCTTGTCCCAGAAAAAAAAATAGGAAGGAATCCGGCCCCATACCCAATGGTAGTCCAGGATATGGTTCATCCGCGACACAAAAATCGATATGGCGGCAATCGTAAGCATGATGGCCACCATATCCACGAGGGTAAATTTTAAGGGTTTTTTATTGGACAAGGGTTTCCCATTGATCGGATTCAAACCAATACTCGGTTCTCTCTTTTAAAAATCCCTGGGCTTCCATGCCCAGAATCCAATTGTTAAAAAAATTCAAAGCATCATGATCTCCCTTTCTCAAGGCAAAACCGATGGGTTCCCGGGTAAAATTCTCCTTCAGGGGAACGAATAGTTTATCCGGATGTTTCAGGGCATGGAAAACAGGCATGGGCGCAGAAGAAACCACGGCATGAACCCGGCCCAGGTTTAATTCCTGGAGGGCCTGGGTTTCGTTTTCAAACAATTTCAGTTCCGCATTGGGGATGTATTTTCGGGTAGCCTGCTCGGCCGTAGTGCCCATGCGGACGGCAATCAGGACCTCTTTTTTGTTAAAATCCGCCAGGGATGAAAACCCTTTTGCTTTTTCCTTGTGGGCCACCACGGACATGCCCGAATATTCATAGGGAATGGTAAAATTCACTTTCAGATTCCGCTCCGGCGTAATACCCATGCCGCCGATGATGACATCAAATTTACCCGTCAAAAGGGCCGGGATAATGCCGGACCAGGCCGTGGGTACAAATTCGATTTTAACCCCCATATCCTGGGCCAGTTTTTTAGCCACATCGATTTCAAATCCAATGAGATTGTCTTGCTTATCTTTCATGGCCCAGGGCACAAAGGTGGACATTCCCACCCGGATCACGCCCTCTTTCTGGATTTTTTCAATAAGGCTCTCCTGGGCACATAAACCCTGGCACATCAACAGGAACAGCAGAACACCCAGACTTAAAATTTTTTTCATTTTTCCCTCCCTTTCAATAGAGATCCCCCCGCGCTAAGGGGTGATAAATTTATATCTATGTTCAACCCGCCGGATAATATAAGAAAGGCCGGCAGTAATGACCAGGTAACAGAATGCTACGGTAAACCAGATTTCAAAACTTAAAAAGGTTTCAGAAACAATTTTTTGCCCTTGATGGGTGAGATCGGCAATGGCGATGGTGCTGACCAGGGACGAATCTTTGATCAAGGAAACGCTTTGGCCCGCAAGCATAGGCAGTGTCTGCCGGAGCATCTGGGGAAGGATGACCTTGATATAGGTTGCAAAAACAGACAGACCGAGAGTTTGAGCGGCTTCATGTTGCCCCTTTGGAATATTCACCACCCCGGACCGGATGATCTCCGATGAATAGGCCCCTTCAAACAGGCTCAATGCAATGACTGCGGACAGGAAAGCGGATATATCCAATACCGGCGAAATAACAAAATACATGACAAAAATCTGGATCAGCAGCGGTGTATTTCTTATGGTTTCAACATAGATCCAGGCCAGAAGCCTGAGCACCGGAGAAGCGGATAGCCTGGCCAAAGCTGATAAAAGCCCCAGGAAAAGAGAAAGAAACAGTCCTATGAAAGAAATTTTGAGAGTGACCCAAAGCCCTTCCAGCAAGGCTCCTTTTATAAACCGGCCGTTTTCAAAGATAAACAGATAGGGTTTGACCCTGTACCACTGCCAGTTATACTCAAGATTCCGATAACCGATAATGAGGATCAGCGCCATTGCAAAAATAAAAAGAAAAGGTTTGATAGCCTTTTTTACACGCTTCATGAACGAGCCCTTATGGTTTAAGGGCAAGATTATCATGAAAAAAGAAAACCTGCCACTTCAAATAAATGATGCGGCAGGTTTTTAAATCTCCTTTCCTTATTTTCAGAGTTTAGGTCATCTCTACCTTATTGACCAGCTTTCCGGAGGCAAAGGCCGGTTCAGTCTCATGGTTTTTAGGCCCGGGTCCACCTGCAAACCCCATGGTGCCATGGTTAATGGTGGTAAAATCCGGGTAGGCATTTCCGCCGTGTTCCGCAGCATCCAGACCCTCGAGTTCTTCCTCCCGGGATACCCGTAAGCCCATGGTGGCATCAATGGTTTTGAAAAGTAGATAGGCCAGGGGAAAGGTCCAGACAAAACAGGATACGATCCCGGTCAACTGAACCGCTACGATCTTGAACGACAGACCGCTCATATTGAAAAGTCCGGCTGCAAGAGTCCCCCAGGCGCCGCAGACCCCATGAACGGATATGGCACCCACAGGATCATCAATCTTTACCTTGTCAAAAAACAAGACTGAAAAAACAACCAGCACACCTGCCATGGCGCCGATCATAATTGAACTGGTGGGTGTTACATTGGCACACCCGGCCGTAATTCCCACAAGCCCGGCCAGGGCACCGTTCAAACTCATGCCCACTTCTGGTTTGCCGAATTTGAACCAGGACACCATCATAGCCACAATGGCCCCTGCTGCGGCGGCAAGATTTGTATTTACAAAAATCATGGCCGTATCCTTATTGGCTGCTGTTGTTGACCCCGGATTAAACCCGAACCAGCCCAGCCAGAGGATGAAAACCCCTATGGCTGCCAAGGGGATATTATGACCCAGGATGGGTTTTACTTTTCCGTCCCTGGTATATTTTCCAAGACGGGGGCCTAACACCATGGCACCGGCTAAAGCACACCAGCCGCCCACGGAATGGACAACGGTTGAGCCTGCGAAATCGATAAACCCCAATTTCTCCAGCCAGCCTCCCCCGTTAAAAAGGCTTCCCCATGCCCAGCTTCCGAAAATCGGATAAATCAAGGCGGAAATAAACACGGAATAGATCAGATATCCGGAAAATTTTGTTCTCTCGGCCATGGCACCGGAAACAATGGTTGAAGCAGTGGCGGCAAAGACGACCTGAAACATCCAGAATGCCAGAACCCATGGATCCCCGCCGACTTTGAAATCGCTTAAAAAGAATCCGGTTGTTCCAAAGAAACCGGTTTTTGAAACCCCAAACATCAATCCAAATCCAACAGCCCAATATGCAATGGACCCCATTGAAAAATCCATTAAATTTTTCATCATGATATTGACCGCATTTTTCGCCCGGGTAAACCCTGTCTCAACCATGGCAAAACCGGCCTGCATAAAAAACACCAGAGCAGCAGCCACCAGAGTCCAGACATAATCTGCATGGGTCTGAACCAATTCAATGGCAGCCTTATTGGATTCCGGAGTCGGAATTTCAGAAGGGGCTTCGTCTCCTGCATAGGCAAGAGAAAGGGAAAATACCAAACACACGATCATCATCGCTATTTTTCTCATTTTATTCTTCTCCTTTCAGACTATAAGGCGTCCACGCCTTTTTCATTGGTTCTGATGCGGATGACATCCTCGATGGGCATGATAAAAATTTTCCCATCTCCGATTTTTCCTGTTTTAGCAGCATTGATAATCGTCTGAACCACTTCATCCACCTGGTCATCCTTCACTGCTATCTTAATCTCGACCTTAGGGACAAAATCCGTCTGGTATTCCGCTCCCCTGTAAATTTCTTTATGACCCTTCTGCCGGCCAAACCCCTTGACTTCTGAAATGGTCATTCCGTTAATGTTGATACTGGTTAAGGCATCTTTT
>JAABTB010000161.1 GCA_011390085.1 Desulfobacula sp. | reverse complement strand
ATTATCCGGCCCGGATGCTCAAAAGTGAAATCTTGATCTATGAAAAGAAATTCACCGAAGCCCTGCAGCTTCTGGAAGAACTTGAAAAAGAAGAACCGAATGCACCCCGCACCCACTATTTCAAAGGCCTGTGCTTTATCGCCGCAGGCAATTATGGTCAGGCGGAAATCGTCGTCAGCAAAGCATGTGAACTTAACCCGGGTTATTTCATGGCCCGGATGCTGCTGGCTGATATCTATCTGCGTGGAAAATCTTTTGACCTGGCCCATAAAGAAGCGTCCACCGCCCTTAAGCTGAAACCGGATGACTACCAGGCCAGAATGATTCGGGCCGGTGCCCTGCTTGGCCTGGGGAAAATGGATGAGGCTCAGAAGGAATTTGAGCATCTGATCCGGGATGAACCGGACAACCCGTCCGCCTATTACCAGATGGGCCTGATCAAAAACGCCCTCAGAGATTACGATGCTTCACTCACCTACCTGAAAACCGCATACGAAAAAAACAACCGGCTCATTGATGTATTTGCTCAGATGGTGAATATTCATGCCATCCGCCAGGAATACGAAACCGCCCACAGCATGATTGAAAAACAGATCGACCTTTACAAAGACCAGCCGGCCCTTGTGGCAGTCGTCCACAATATTCAATCCGCTGTTTTTCTCGCCCAGAAAGACCCTGAACATGCAAAGCAGGCCCTCAACCGGGCGATTGAAGCAAATCCCGCCTACCTGTCACCCTATGAAACCCTGGCAAAGTTCTTTCTTTCAGAGAACAACAAAGAAAAAGCCATTGAACAATACCAGATCATTATTGACAAAAACCCGCGCCTGCCCGCTCCCTACATGATGATCGGCGTGATTTACGACAGAGATCAGGAATATCTGAAGGCCGCCGAGTATTATGCCAGGGCACTGGAAGCAAATCCCGATTTTGCACCGGCAGCCAACAACCTTGCCTATCACCTGGTCAAGCGGACGGACGAGGTGGACAAGGCCCTTCGGCTGGCCCAGACTGCCAAGGCAAAGCTTCCGGAAGACCCGTCCGTCATGGATACCCTTGGACTGGCCTATTACCGCAAAGGCTTATACGGAAACGCCGTCAATGAATTTTTGGGCAGCCTGAACAAAATGCCGGACCATCCCCTTTTCAATTACCATCTGGGAATGGCTTACGCCAAAAAAGGCGATAAAGACCTTGCCATCGGCGCCCTGAAAAAAGCCCTGGAATCCGGTATCCGGTTTGAAGAGGTCGAAGAGGCGGAACAGATGCTTTCAGAACTTCAAAAATAGCCTCCTCATCAATGGATACCGGATCAGGCTTACTCAACGGTCATATTGTTATTGACACTCTTTACGCCGTCAATATCGCCCGCGTATTTCCCGGCCAGATCCTTACCGGATGCAGTCTTGGCTTTGCCTGCCAGGGTGACCACCCCATCTTTGGTCTCCACTTTGGTGCTGAGGCCACTGGTCGAGCGATGGTAAAGTAA
>JAABTB010000160.1 GCA_011390085.1 Desulfobacula sp. | reverse complement strand
AATGCGGTTTTGACCAGGGCGGTAATGGATGCGTCGTCAATGGCTTCGATCACGGTCTCTGTTTTTTTGGCTGCGGTTTTATTATCCGGCTTTGCAGCGGCTGCATCGGACACGATCATTTCGTTGTTTACCTTTTCAACACCGTCAATATCCATGACATATTCGGTGGTGAGATCCTTTTGAGCAACACTGGAGGCCTCACCGCGCAAAGTGACGGTTCCCTTGTCGGCGAGAACCTCGGTTCCGAGACCGCTGACGTTTCTATGAAATAAAAGGCTGGTTTTCACTTTGGTGATGAGCCATGCATCTGATTTTTCATCAGGGCGGTTTTCACCCTTTTCTTCCAGCTTGTTGTCCACACCCTTAACGCCGGGCAGACCCGCAACGGTTTCTCCGGCCAATGATATATGGGATGCATCCTGAACCGTCCCGGTCAAGGTGACAATTCCGTCTTTTGACTTCATTTTAATATTATCGTCCTTGAGGTAGGTCTTGAACACATAGGTCTTTTTAGCTGATGATTCGATGCGGTCATCCGTCTCAGTTGCAAAGAGCGGTGCGCTGATGAGCACCATAGAGGCCACAACGGCCAAAACTATCAAACGGTACATGGGTTTTTTCATTTTACTTTTCTCCTGTTTTCAGGTTTATTTTAAATATAGCGGGAAACGAAACTGTTTTCCCCGGTCTTTATACAGAGTCAACGGTCATGGATGGACAAGAGAATCCCCCCGGCCAATCCTCCGGCACCGGTTGCTGCCCCCTCAGGTTATTTCCGGCTATCCGTTCAGAAGGCTCTCAAGCCGTTCGTTTACTTCCGTCCAGTTCAGTATGTTCCAGAAGGCCTCAACAAATTTGGCCCTGTCGTTTTTGTAGTCAAGATAATAGGCGTGCTCCCAGACATCCAGAACCATCAAAATCCTGAACATGGGGTAAACGTTTGTATTGTGCTTTTCGACCTGCATGATAATGGGCCTGTTCGTCTTTTTGCAAAAGGTGAGCGCTGCCCAACCCGACCCCTCTACGCTTACCGCGGCCTGGGAAAATATTTTTTTGAACCGTTCAACAGAGCCGTATTCCTCATCAATTACTTTTGCGATTGTTTTTGACGGTTTCCCGCCCCCGCCTTTATCCTGGGGGGCGAGGTTCTCCCAGAACAGCGAGTGGAGCAGATGCCCCCCGATGTGAAACGAGAGTTCCTTAAATGTCGCCTTTGTGTCGAAATCGACACTGTCGGACCTGGCCGTATCCATCTTCTGAAGGATGGCGTTGGCCCCATTCACGTAAGCTGCATGGTGTTTGTCGTGGTGCAGCTTCAACAGGTCTTCCGATATGACCGGTGCAAGCGCATTATAATCGTATTCAAGCTTGGGTAAGCTGTATAATTTGGGGGTGTCCATTTTTTTTCTCTCCTTTTTTTATGCTACTTTTTCAAATTCAGCCTTGGCAGCTCCACAAACGGGGCAGACCCAGTCCTCGGGCAGGTCCTCAAAAGAGGTTCCCGGCCCGATGCCGTTTTCCTCGTCTCCTTTTTCGGGATCGTATATGTAGTCACAAGAGGTACAGCGCCATTTTTTCATAATTATTCCTTTCTTAGTCAGGGTTAAGTATTAAGGGCGGATCATATTGGATCCGCCCTTAGTCCTAATGGTTACAATTCAAGATGCGTTAGCTCTTTTTTCTTCCCAATCCGGCAACACCAAGGAGACCCATACCCAAAAGGATCATTGTGCCGGGTTCCGGGACGTTACTAGGTGGCTGATAATCAGGCGGAACCAAAGTTGACAAAGTGAAAGTAGAGTTAGAGCCGGAACTGGTTGCACTCAAAAACCAGATACTATCGGTAGAGTCAAAGCCGGTTATCGATGCCAAACCGGTTCCCTTAATAACTATGGAATTTGCCGTGGCAAATTCGACCTCAGAGGTCCGTAAATCATAGCTATATGTTTTACCACCAAAATCAATCACCCAGAAATTTGAAATTTCCGTAGCCACATCCGGCACAAAAGTGAAGGCCTGGATGGCAACAGGTTCATTTCCAGGAATCGGAGCATAATCAAAGGTCCCTCCGGAAGTTGAGACGACAACATTGCTGAAGTTATCGAACATCGTAGCCGAATCCAAATCTACGCTATCCGAATGGAATGTCCCGCTAAAGGAGGTATAGCCATAAATCGTAGCGGCCTGCGCATTGAACGCAAATGCACAGATCATTGCCACTAAAAAAGTGAAACTCAGCATTATTTTTTTCATAAACGTAATCCTTTTTTAAATTGTTTTATTACATTGTTTTGAAAACCAAGCCCGGGGATGAACTTGCTGCCAAATCTTTTCAGGCCGGCCGACCACCTCCTTTCTGCCCACCTTGTGTTAATTTCCATCATTTATGTGCAACCCATGTTGCGCTTGAATCCCCGGAGTCTTGAATAGTGACGATTGCAGCATGCGTGCCAGGTGTTGGCCTCGGCCTGGAAAGGAGCCGTTTAAAATTAAGGGAAAAGTCGGGGATAAAGGTTGCAGATACCTCTCGGGAGATATCTTTTTAAATGGAAAACCCCACTGCCGTGGAATTTTCAATCCCCTTTTCAATCTTCTGCAGCATAACCATGAGAGGCGAATGGGTCTGTTTTTGACCAATGCATCATATTTGACCGAAAAGCCCCCGGTTTGTTTATCTTCGGTATTTTATATCTTGGGGTTTTGCATCTTCGGGCTTGAATGGCCCTGAGCCTTGTGTCATACTATGCGCCACCTTGCTGAGGAGGCAGGCCCTAATGAGAAAACGCCAGAAAGAAGCGATTTTAATCTCGTTTCTCAAAGAAAAACAAAAATACGAAAGGCTTGCAGATTATATGATCCATTTGATCAAGGATGATCCTGCATCCCCCAGGGAAAGCCTTCATACCATCACCTATCGCATTAAGGATAAGGAACGCCTCCTGGAAAAAATCGATGAAGAGAATAAACAGATCAAAGCCGATAAACTGCCGATTACCCGGAAAAATTTTAAGGAAAGAATCGGGGATTTACTGGGTATTCGCCTGATCTGTCTTCGGCTTTCGGATATTAATACCCTGAAAGCCTATCTTGAACTTTTAGCCGATGAGAATATCCTGCGGTTTATCCAGAAGCCGGATCACAAAAGATCGTTTATTCTGCCGGTGGATCCGGGGGAGACGATTCCGGAGGGACTCAATCTTCGGTATAGCGGTTATTCCTCCATCCACTACCAGGTGGAGCTGGGGCAAAACGCGGATGGGGCCGATGAATTCAAAGGGTTTCAGATAGAGCTTCAGTTAAGGACCATCCTTGAGGAAGCCTGGGGTGAAATCGATCATAAATATCGATATGTATTCAGCCGAAGCGGCCATGTGTTTCCGGATTATATCCACACCGGGTTCTACAATTTAAGCGCCTATCTTCAAGCAGCCGCTCTCCAGGCGGAGCATCTGTGCCGACAGGCAGAGTCCTGCGGTTTTATAGACCCGCAAAAAGCGAAAGTGTCTCTATCGCCCCCAAAAAGAACCGGGCCGGCCACCGTGCCGCCACCTTTTTCAGCAGCTCTGGAAAAAGCCTTTGGTCATCAACTGACGGTGAGAACCGTCACCTATATCCTTAAACGGATTGAAAAATCAAACGACGTGGAAAAGCCGCACATCGTTTTTCAGAAAATTTTCACAAAGGCCCGGCTGAAAGACTTCAAAACGGTTTTCCGGGAAATTCTTAAGCGAGAGCCCTTTGAAGACGAAGCCAAAAGAAATATTGATGCCATTAATGCCGTGAATTTTGCTTTATCTGATGAGATTCAAGGCAAGAGGGTTGCAAAGGAAGGGTTAAGATCAATCCTGAAATGGAAGGCAAAACCCGTAAAACCATCCTGACCCCTGCCCTGTGCCCCCGGCTTATCCTTTTTTCATGGAAAGAGAAATTCGCTTTCTTTTGGCATCCACTTCCAGGACGGTGACAAGGACGGTCTGCCGGACCGTGACGACCTCGGCCGGATTTTTCACAAACCGGTCGGCCAGTTGGCTGATATGCACAAGGCCGTCCTGGTGGACCCCGATATCCACAAAGGCGCCAAAGGCCGTGACATTGGTGACGATACCGGGGACCTTCATCCCCGGCGCCAGGTCCTTGATATCATGGATGGTATCGTCAAAACGAAAGGCCTGAAACTGTTTTCTCGGGTCCCGGCCGGGGCTTGCCAGTTCCTTTACGATATCCTTCAGGGTGGGCAGGCCGATGGATTCGGTCACATACCGGTTCAGATCGATTTTAGCGATTTGCACCGGATTCATCAAAAGGTCT
>JAABTB010000159.1 GCA_011390085.1 Desulfobacula sp. | reverse complement strand
AGTCCGGGCCGGACTGCAAAAATTCAAGATCCCTTACAATTTTGAAATCAAGAGCATTATCCAGCTTTATGCGGAATGGATCAGGGAGGGGAAACTCAAACCCTCATCAGACTGGAACAAGGATCTGAAAATCAAGTTCACGGTTCAAGATCCCTGCCAGCTAGTGAGAAAATCCTTTGGGGATCCGGTGGCCGAAGACCTTCGATATGTGGTCAGGGCTGTGGTGGGTGAAGAAAATTTTGTGGATATGACGCCCAATAAATCCAACAATTTCTGCTGCGGCGGTGGCGGCGGGTACCTGCAATCCGGATTCCAGGAGCAAAGGCGGGCCTATGGTCAGACCAAGGCCAACCAGATTCTTACCACAAAAGCGGCTTACTGTATCACCCCTTGCCATAACTGTCATGCCCAGGTGCATGATATGGCTGAAGTCAATGATCATGCCTGGCAAACCGTTCATTTGTGGACCCTTCTGTGCCTCTCATTGGGCATCCTGGGACCCAAAGAGAGAGCCTATCTGGGTGATGACTTAAAAGATGTGGATGTCTTCCATCCGGAATCAGAAGAATAGTTTGTCCCTCTGATTTGTAGAAAAACCCGGCATGGCCTTTTATGGTCATGCCGGGTTTTTTTTTGGTTTTTGGGGTGCGGACGAAAAATAAAACAGCTCATTTTTAACGGGTTGCCTATGCCGGACAAGTGTGATATGGAAGCTGAATTATGACCCAGATTATCAGTATAGCAAACCAGAAAGGCGGGGTCGGCAAAACAACGACTTCCGTTAATCTTTCCGCAGCACTTGCCTCCATGGGGAAAAAGGTTCTTCTGGTGGATTGTGATTCCCAGGCCAATGCCACCACGGGTATGGGAATAGACAAACCATCCTTAAAATATTCCCTTTACCAGGGCCTCATCCAAGAGGCAGAGGTCGATGATATTCTTTACGCCACGCTATTGCCGAAACTCATGATCATTCCGGCCAATATGGATCTCATCGGGTTTGAAATCGAAATGGTATCGGCCAAAGGCCGGGAAAAGAAATTGAAGCAGCTTCTGGACGGGATAAAAGAACGGTTTGACTATGTGATCATTGACTGTCCGCCGGCTCTTGGACTCTTGACCCTGAACGCATTTACGGCATCCGACGCCGTCTTGATCCCCCTTCAGAGTGAATTCTATGCCCTTGAGGGCTTGGGCCAGCTTCTGGATACCATTAAGCGGGTCAAGTCTTCGTTTAATCCCGGATTGAAAATCAAGGGGATACTTCTCACCATGTATGATGGCCGGACCAATCTTGCCCGGCATGTGGTTGAAGATGCGAGAAAATATTTCAAAGACATGGTTTTCAAAACAAAGATACCCCGAAATGTAAAACTGGGCGAAGCCCCCAGTTATGGATTGCCCGTCATTTTATATGATAAACAGTCACCAGGCTCTAAAAGCTATATGGCCTTTACCAGGGAATTTCTGAAACGATGATAAAAAAAAAGAAGCATACCGGTCTTGGCCGGGGGATCTCGGCCCTGATCCCTGATTTTGAAAAACCGGAAATCGGGTCAGATTTTTTAATGTGTCCTGTTGAGGAGATTACACCCAACCGGTATCAGCCCAGAACCGTATTCAACCAGGAAGAACTGGACCGCCTGAGGGAATCCGTCGCACAGCAGGGAATTTTACAACCCTTGTTGGTCAGGCGTATCAATGGCGTCTATGAACTCATTGCCGGGGAACGAAGGCTTAGGGCTGCCAAGGAAGCCGATTTGACCCATGTGCCGGTATTTGTTAAAAGCCTGACCGATGAGCAGGTCTTAGAAGTTTCGATTATCGAAAATATTCAACGGGAAAATTTAAACGTTCTTGAAGAGGCTGAGGCCTATCACAGGCTGATAGAAGAATTTCACTACACTCAGGAAAAGGTGGCCGAAAAAATCGGTAAAAACAGGTCCACCATTGCCAATCTATTGAGGCTTCGAAGTCTTCCAGAAGTGATCAAGGAGAGCCTCATTGCTGAAAAGATTTCCATGGGCCATGCAAGGGCGCTTTTAAGTGCCGGTTCCGAAGAAAACCAGATCCGCCTTTTGGATATGGTTATAGCAAAAGAACTGTCTGTGAGAGAGACGGAAAAACTGGTCAACACCGCCAAAAAAGAACCGGAAAAATTTGCGCCCAAGCTCTCCCCTGATGAAAAACAATTCCTGGACCAGACTTCCCGGCTGCTTTCCGAACGGATCAAATCTAAGGTCAGTATCCAGAAAAGAGGGGAAAAAGGCAGAGTTGAAATCAATTTTAAATCAAAGGCGGAATTCCGGCAGATCATTGACCTTTTAAGCAGAGTCTGATGAAGATCGTCATTGCAAAAACAGCCGGATTCTGTATGGGCGTCCGGCGGGCTGTGGATATGGTCCTGGATGCATCCACCCGGTATCAGGAGCCGATTTTCACCTATGGACCGCTTATTCATAATCCCCAGGTCATGCAGATGCTGGAGGAAAAAAAAATCTTCAGGATTGATAAAATTCCGGAAAAGGGGTCCGGAATCGTCCTGATCCGGGCCCACGGTGTTCCGCCGGAGGATCAGGCTGCCCTGAAGAATGCCGGGTTCACGGTGATCAATGCCACCTGCCCGAGGGTGCTCAGGGTCCAGGTCATCATCAATAGATATGCCAAAAAAGGGCACGCCGTCATTATTGCGGGCGATAAAGACCACCCTGAAGTCATCGGACTTCTCGGTTATGCAAGGGGAAAGGGCCATGCCGTCGATTCCATGGAAGCGCTTTTTGCCTTGCCGAGATTTGAGACTGCGATTGTGGTGGCTCAAACCACCCAGAATCTTTCTTTTTATGACGGGATAAAGTCCTGGTGCCGGGCCCATGCCCCCCATTACAGGATATTTGATACCATTTGCGGTTCCACGGAAAAACGCCAGACTGAAATCCGGATGCTTGCAGAAGAAAACGATGCCGTCATTGTGGTGGGCGGAAAAGAAAGCGGAAATACGCGGCGCCTTGCCGAGATCGCCGCCGGAGCAGGAAGAAAGCCCACGGTCCATATCGAGGATGCGTCTGAAATCGATTATGAGAGTCTGGCCCACGCAAAAACCATTGCGCTCACAGCCGGGGCCTCCACGCCGAACTGGATTATTACGGATACCTACCGGAAAATAGAAAACCATCTTCAGAAACGACATGCAGTAAAGGCAGGGTTGTATTTTCTTCGTGATTTTCTTTTAAAAACCAATATCCTTGCTTCTGCCGGGGCCGGTTCCCTGACCTATGCCTGTTCAAAACTCCAGGGAAATGGTCAAAATTTCCACCATGCATGGGTTGCCATGCTGTATGTGCTTTCCATGCAGATCCTCAACAATCTTTTTGCGATCCGGTCCGACCGGTACAACCATCCCAAAAGGGCTCTTTTTTACAAGGAAAACCGTACCTATCTCTGGATTCTTGCTGTTTTATCCGGTGGGGCAGGCCTTTACCTGAGCTTTTTGAGTGGTGCGTTATCCTTCCTTATATTGCTGGTCATGAGCCTTCTCGGCCTGTCCTATAATTTGAAAATCATTCCCCTGCCGATAAGAAAAGGGCGGGTAGCCAGTATAAAAGATATTCCGGGGTCAAAAACCATACTGATCGTCATTGCCTGGGGAACCGTCACCTGTCTTCTGCCGGCAGTGGCCAATCCTGGAAATTTTATGTCGGTGGGGGTGGTTTTTTTGTTTGCAACCGGTCTTGTGTTTGGCCGGACCGCCTTTTTTGATATCCTGGCCATTCAAGGGGACAGGATTACAGGCAAAGAAACGCTTCCGATTCTCATAGGAGAAAAACAAAGCTTTAATATCATAAAATACACCCTGATTTTTGAGATCGGACTTATTCTTGCAGCAAATTTATCCGATTTATTGGCAAACAATGCTTTCGTACTTGCTTTCATACCCTTTAGTATGTTTTTATTGATCAGATTTTTTGAAAAGGATCGTCTTGTATCCGGTGAGCATCGGGAATTTATGGTTGAATTCCTTTTGATTGCAACAGGATTATTAGGTGCTGTAATTTAAATCTAATGTGAGGAGATTATGGCAGAACCAGCAGAAAATAAAATTAAAATTCCCATGATCGGGCTTTTGGCCGTCAAAAACCTTTTAATCACCAAAGAGGATCTTCAAAAAGCGCTGACGTATTGTTCAAGAGCCGAAAATCTTGAACTTGCCTTTAAAGAGTATTTTTTATCAAAGGAAATCATATCTGCTCAGAATATGGAACGGCTTCTGAGGGCTGCCAGAACCATCGATCTGCGACAAAAAGAATTCAAATTCGGAGCCATCGCCATTCGAAAGGGATTTATAAATCAGAGTGTGTTGAAACTGGTTTTGGAAGAACAGGAAAATGATATTAAAAATAAGCAAAAAGTTCGTCTCATCGGCGATATGCTGGTTGAAGCAGGGATAATGACGGAAAAGCAAAAGAATTATATCTTGAAATTACAGGATAGGGTGACAGAAGAAGTCAAAAAATCATCCGAGGGAAATCCAACCGGTCCCTCGTCTCCCTCCGACGCTTTGAAACCGGTTCCCGTCGAAGGCCTTCCGGAAAAATCAAAAACCGAAACGGATGAGAACGGACAGGATGCCGGAAATTTGCGGGAGGCTGAAACCATTGACGGCGGGATCAAGCTTGAAATTTCCAAAGATTTCATGGCAGCCTTTCTTTCAAAAACAGATTATTTTGACGATACCGTCACCCTTGACAGGGTAAAAACGGCTTTGTTTGAAAAAGGCATTGTGGCCGGTCTTGCCGAGGATAAGATGATAGAGGGATTTATTCGGTCCAGCGGATTTAAAACCAAATCTTTCAGGGTGGCAAAGGGTATTCCCCCGATTCAGGGGAAAGATGCGAGGATCGAGTTTTTCTTTAATATAGACTATCTCAAGGTAGGCGACTTGACTGAAGATGGGGGCATCGATTTCAAGGAAAGGGGCGAAATTCCTTTTGTTGAGGCCGGAACCGTGCTTGCGGAAAAAATTCCCCTGATCGAAGCAAGAAAGGGTCATGATATCTATGGCCATGAAATTGAAATAATCCCGGGAAAAGACATTGATTTGAAATGTGGAAAGGGGGCCAAACTTTCCGAAGATGGGCATAAGCTTCTTGCCGATGTTGGCGGATTCCCCAAATATGCTTTGTCCGGCCATGTTTTTGTCCATCAGGAATATACCACAGAAGGGGATGTGGATTATGAAACCGGTCATGTTCAGTATGATGGGAATGTGAATGTAAAGGGCAGGATCAAATCAGGCTTCAAGGTAGAAGGAAATAATATCCAGGCTATTGAATTGGATGGCGGCATTATCACAGCCGAGGGAAACGTTAAAATTACCGGAGGCATCAATGAGGGCAAAATTTACGCCAAGGGCAATGTCCATGCAAAATTTATCCATAAATCGGAAATCATCTGTATGGGAGATGTGGTGGTGGGAAAGGAAATTGTGGATTCCGATATTGAATGCTCCGGAGGCTGCGTCATCGACGGGAAACTGATCTCTTCAAGGATTTCCGCCAAGATGGGAATAAAGGTCAAGCATATCGGAACGGAAATGGCAGGACCCAGCGTGATCAGGGTCGGCCAGGATGTTTTTACCGTGAAGGAGCTTGAAAAAAATAAGGCAAAAATCGAACATCTTAAAGAAATGACGGAATTCCACGGGGAAAAGAAAGACAAGCTCAAAGAGGATCATCTGACGCTTCAGAAACAGATTACCGAGCTTGCCCATGTCCAGGACCGGTCCCAACTGGAGCAGAAAGAATTGAATTCAAGAATTTTAACATTGGGCAATGATACCGAAGCTGTCCAT
>JAABTB010000158.1 GCA_011390085.1 Desulfobacula sp. | reverse complement strand
GCGCTCCTTGGTGATGACCTGGTAATAGATCTTTCCCGTGGTAAAATTATTGTTCTTACCGAGTTTGGCATGGGTGAACCGCTCATAATGGCCCAGATCCAGATCTGTTTCAGCGCCGTCATCGGTGACAAACACTTCTCCGTGCTGAAAGGGATTCATGGTTCCCGGATCGACATTGATATAGGGATCCAGTTTCTGAATGGTCACCGACAGCCCCCGGCTCTCAAGCAGCATGCCGATGGCCGCGGATGCCAGACCCTTGCCCAAAGATGACAGAACTCCTCCGGTCACAAAAATATATTTTGTATTCTGAGCCATTCTTCCTTCCTTATTTATCTTTGATTCATCATAATCCATCAAACAAAGAGATCTTTTGGAAAAGAGGCTCCATCTCCAAGCCTTTCCTCAATTCTGATGAGCTGATTGTATTTGGCGATTCTGTCACTTCTCGACATGGAACCGGTCTTGATCTGGCCGGCATTGATGCCCACGGCGAGGTCGGCAATAAAAGTGTCTTCCGTTTCTCCGGACCGGTGGGAAACTACGGTGGTATAACCGGATTCCTTGGCCATCTGAATCGTGTCCAGGGTTTCGGTCACCGTGCCGATCTGGTTTAATTTAATAAGGATGGAATTGCCGATGCCTTTTTCGATTCCCCGCCGGAAAATATCGGGGTTGGTAACAAAAATATCATCTCCCACAATCTGGATATTGTTGCCAAGCCTTTCGGTCATGAGGGCCCAGGAATCCCAGTCCCCTTCTGCTAAGCCGTCCTCAATGGAATACAGGGGGTATTTATCAATGAGGGCTTCGTAATAATCAATCAATTCAGGGGCTGAAAGACTTCTGCCTTCGGACTGGAAAATATATTTTCCATCCTTGTAGAATTCCGAGGCCGCAGCATCCAGGGCAATGCCGATGTCTTTGCCCGGCCGGTATCCGGCCGCCTCAATGGCATTCAGGATATATTCCAGGGCCTCTTCATTGGATTTCAGGTTTGGGGCAAATCCGCCTTCATCTCCCACGGCTGTGCTGAGGCCCTCGCCTTTTAAAATTCTGGCAAGATGATGAAAGGTTTCCGCCCCCATGCGGATGGCTTCCGTAACGGATTCCGCGCCAAAGGGGAGGATCATGAATTCCTGGATATCGAGGTTATTGGCTGCGTGGGCCCCGCCGTTGATCACATTCATCATGGGAACCGGCAATACCCTGGCATTGATACCGCCCAGATGCCGATACAAGGGAATTTCACAGGCGGCCGCAGCAGCTCTGGCCGCTGCCATGGATACACCCAAAATCGCATTGGCGCCCAGCCTGGATTTATTTTCCGTGCCGTCAATATCGATCATGGTCCGGTCAAGACCGGCCTGGTCCATGGCATCATAGCCGATGATTTCCGGCGCAATCACCTCATTGACATTGGCCACGGCATTTAATACCCCTTTGCCGAGAAACCGGTTTTCTATTTTGTCCCGGAGTTCCAAAGCTTCCCGTGTTCCCGTGGAAGCTCCGGAAGGAACCGCTGCCCTGCCCTTTGCCCCACAGGCCAGGACCACATCCACTTCAATGGTCGGATTGCCCCGTGAATCCAGTATTTCCCTGGCTTTGACATCGATTAATTCCGTCATTTTCACCTCCCTGTCCTGATTGTATAATAATGCTTAACATCACATGATTTTGCCGTCCCATTAATAGCAATATCCAACCCTACATTCAAGGAGAATTTAAGATTAATCCCGGACTATTTACGGGCCTGCAACATATATGCTTGACAAGGCCGACCTAATTTATTAATTAAACCTTCAAAATACTAAACCCATAAGGATCAAGGAGAGAAATGTTAAAATCAAAACTTGCCATCATCTCAGTATGTTTTTGGATCTTTGCAGGTTGCCAGCAATCATTTCACGCCACGACCTCGGAACAGTCCATAAACACTCAGGGCCTTTCAGCCTCGCACAACGGCCTTGAACCTTTTGAACAAGGTTCAAAAAAAATTAACGGAAGCAGGACTTCAACCCACTCCGGCTTTGACGATTCTGAAAAAACAGAGATCGTGGAATCTGAAAATCCATCAGACCAGGAAAACGGGGATTCAGACCTTTTTGCCCAGCAAAAAATCGATGAGGCCCTGGAACTTTGCAATTCAGCCCAGGAAATGTGGGAAGAGGGCAAAATCGAGGACGCTTTAAGCAACCTTGATGATGCGTATGCATCCATTATGGAAATCGAAACGGAAACCTATCCTGAATTCTATCAGCAGAAAGAAGATGTCCGGTTTCTGATTTCCAAGCGGATTCTTGAAATTTATGCCTCCCGTCAAACCGTAGCAAACGGGCCCCACAATGAAATCCCCCTCACCATGAACAATTTTGTCCAGGATGAGATCAACAGCCTGACCGGGCCGGAACGAAACTTTTTTATCCAGTCCCTTGAACGGTCCCAGAGGTACAGACCCTATATTATTTCCGAGTTAAAAAAAGCAGGCCTGCCGGAAGAGATTTCCTGGCTCCCCCTCATTGAAAGCGGGTTTAAATTGAGAGCTCTTTCCTCTGCGAGAGCGCTTGGATTATGGCAGTTTATTCCTTCTACCGGATATAAATTCGGATTAAACCGCGATCATTATATTGATGAGCGCATGGACCCGGAAAAAGCAACCCTTGCCGCCATCAATTATTTAAAAGAGCTTCACGGCCTGTTCGGTGACTGGACCACCGCTCTGGCCGCCTATAATTGCGGTGAAGGAAGAGTCCTCGGCACCATCCGGACGCAAAAGATCAACTACCTGGATAATTTCTGGGATCTTTATCAAAAACTTCCCCGGGAAACAGCCAGATATGTCCCGAGATTTCTGGCAACCCTGCATATCATCAATAATCTCGAAAAATACAATATCAGCCTGGAACAACCCTTGTCTCCCATTCCCTATAGAACCTGTGAAATAACAAACCAGGTAAGGCTCAGTGATATCGCCGATGAAATAGGGGTGGATGCGGCTGTTTTACAGGATCTTAACCCGGAACTCCGATATGCCATGCTGCCGGATGAACCTTATCAATTGAGGGTGCCCGAAGAAAAAGCCGATCTGTTTCTGTCCAAAGCAGACTCCATTAAATCAACCCATACCCCTGCACCCCACCCCTTTTATGTGACCCATCGTGTACAGAAACGGGAAACGCTATTCAGTATTGCAGAAAAATATAAAACAACCCCGGAGGCCATAATGGCTGCCAATAATTTGGGGAAAGCGCGGAAGCTTACTACCGGAAGGAAATTAAGAATTCCGGACGCATCCGATGATCAGGGCACACCGAAAACGGCTACCCGGCCTGCAAAACCTGAAAAAGCAAAAACGGTTCAGAAATATACGGTTCAGCGGGGAGATAACCTGTGGGCTATTGCTGAGAAATTCAATACCACCACCAAAAACATCATGGCTGTGAATAAATTAGCCGGGACAACCTTGATTGTCGGCCAGAATCTGACCATTGCCTCCGAAAAACAGACCCCACAGCCCAAAGAGGCTGTAACCCGGTACAAGGTCAAAAATGGCGATAGTCCGCTTTCCATTGCAAAAAAATACAAAATTCCAGTGGACCGGCTCCTTGCTTTGAATCATCTGAGTAAAAAAAGCAAAATTTTTCCGGGGCAGAATTTAATCATCCAATAGTCTTTGCCCCCGTAGCTCAGTGGATAGAGCATAGGATTCCTAATCCTTGTGCGCAGGTTCGATTCCCGCCGGGGGCACCATTATGATGCAGAACAATTCTGAAAAAGCTTTGATTAAACCTGAACTGCTTGCACCGGCCGGGAATTTTGAAAAACTTGAAATTGCCGTCCATTACGGCGCAGATGCCGTCTATCTGGCCGGAAATGACTTCAGTCTGAGGAATTTTTCAGGCAATTTCTCCGAGCCGGAACTTATCAATGCCGTTGCTTTCGCCCATCAGCATAAGGTTAAAGCATACCTTGCCTGCAATATCTATTCACGGAATCACGAGCAGAAAAAAATCCAGGCCTTTTTATCACAAACCGGAAAGATCGGCCCGGATGCCGTTATTATCTCCGATCCCGGAATCCTTCTCCTGGCAAAGGACATCATTCCCCATATCCCGGTTCACCTCAGTACCCAGGCCAATACCACCAATATCAATGCCGTAGAATTCTGGCATCGTTTAGGCGTTAAACGCGTCAACCTGGCCAGGGAATTATCTCTAACCGAAATCCGGGAAATTGCTGCACATTCTTCCATGGAAACAGAAGTCTTTGTTCACGGTGCCATGTGCATTTCCTATTCCGGCCGCTGCCTTTTAAGCAGCTTTTTAAGCGGCCGGGACAGCAACCGGGGCCTTTGCAGCCATCCCTGCCGGTGGAAATATGCCGTTGTGGAAGAATTCCGGCCGGATCAATATCATCCGGTTCTCGAAGATGAGAGAGGAACCTATATCTTCAATTCAAAAGACCTTTGCATGATCGAACATATTCCCGAACTGATCCGGGCCGGCATCACCTCCCTCAAAATAGAAGGCCGCATGAAGGGAATCAACTATCTTGCATCCGTCGTCAAAACCTATCGAAATGCCATTGACCAATATATCAGCGCTCCGGAGACCTACAAAACGGACCCGGAATGGCTTTCCGAACTCTACCGGGTGTTTCACCGGGAATATTGTACAGGGTTTTATTTTGATAAACCCGACGAAACCCTTCAAAACTACGACAACCGGCATAAAGGAGAAATCCACAGTTTCGTCGGAAAAATTATCGGGATTGATGCACCTCATAACTATATCGTAGAAATCCGAAACAAGATCAGCCTTGGAGATTCCATTGAAATTGTGTCACCCATGCAAAAGCCGGAACCGTTTAAACTCTTGAAACTTACTGATATTCAACATCATTCCATCATCGATGCGAAACCCAATACGATCGCATTGCTCAAGATTGAAGCAGGTTGCCGGGTCAATGATATTGTACGAAAAATTTAATGTATTGCCCTTATATTTCAGCATTCTAAATTTGACTTTTTATGATATCTTTTGTAAATTGCTGCAATAAGAGAATTGGACCGTTTATTACCATTTCAGTGTTACAACCCATTCAGGAGATTTGATATGTTTCAAGATGACGAAACCCTACAAATGTATATCGAAGAATCACTTGATCATTTAGGAGATATTGAAAGCGATCTTTTGACCATTGAGGAAGCGGGTGAAAACATAGACCTGGATCTTGTGAATAATGTTTTCCGAGCTGCGCATTCGATTAAGGGCGGGGCCGGGTTCATGGGGTTGACCACAGTTAAAGACCTTGCCCACCATCTCGAGAATGTTCTAAACCTCATCCGAAACAGAGAATTGATTCCGGATTCAACACGGATCAGTGTTTTGTTAAAAGGGTTTGATCAACTTGAAAATCTGTTAAAAAATATCGAGGCCAGCAATGAGGTGGATGTTTCCCACCATATCACCGCGCTCGAAAATATCACAAAGGCAACGGTTCCTGAAGAAAAAAAAGAAATGGTTTCCAAAATTGTGGACATTGTCCTTCCGGACGGGAGAATCTTTCCCCAGGTATCGCTTTTTGAAATGGAGCAACATAAATCAGAGGGGAAAAATATTTTTCTTGTGGAATATGATTTGATTCATGATATTCAGAGAAAAGATAAAAATCCCATAGAAGTATTGAACAGCTTACAAACAACAGGAATCATTATAGACTCCAGGATTGATTTTGATTCCGTGGGAACACTTTATGACGACAGTGTTCCCGGCAGGATACCGTTTCAGGTTCTTTTCGCCTCCATTATTGAATATGACATGACGGAAACTTTGTTTGATATCAAAAAGCAATACATCCATGCCGTGTCAGACCAGATGGTTG
>JAABTB010000157.1 GCA_011390085.1 Desulfobacula sp. | reverse complement strand
ACCAGCCCATTCAAAAAGGCGAATGCCTTGACCCGAAACTAGGTCAGTGGAAAGGCGTCAATGATTTTATATATAAAGCCTCCAGAGGCGCTGTGACCCATTATAATTTCTATTCCATGGTTCATGATCCCATGACCACCTGCGGCTGCTGCGAATGTATCGCTGCCATGCTGCCGGCTTGCAACGGTGTCATGACCGTCGGCCGTGACTACTCAGGGGATACTCCCTGCGGTATGAAATTCACGACCCTGGCTGGTGTTATGGGTGGGGGGGCTTCTTCTCCGGGTTTTGTGGGTCATTCCAAATACAATATCACTCAGGGAAAATTCCTGGTGGGTGATGGCGGGCTTTTAAGAATGGTCTGGATGCCCAAGCAGTTGAAAGAAGAATTAAAAGACAGGATTGTTGCCCGTGGAAAAGCGATGGGCATCCCGGATCTGTTTGACAAGATTGCCGATGAAACCGTTGGAATCACCGAAGAAGAAATTCTTCCCTTCCTCCAGGAAAAAGGCCATCCGGCACTTTCAATGGAACCCTTGGTCGGTTAAATAAGATCGGATACTAACGTAACAGAAAGGCCCGGCGGATGATCACACCAGATTAAGGCTGCCGGGCCTCTACCATAAGGTTTTTTAAAAACTTAAGGAGAAAAAAATGGCATTAACCGGTATACAGATATTCAAACTCCTCCCCAAAACAAACTGTAAGGAGTGTGGAGTCCCAACCTGCCTGGCCTTTGCAATGAACCTTGCATCGGGCAAGGCTGAGCTGGACAGTTGCCCCTATGTTTCAGATGATGCAAAGGCTCAACTGGCTGAGGCGTCCGCTCCCCCCATCCGTCCTGTCAAGCTGGGTAAAGGCGTCCGCCAGACCACGACAGGTGGAGAAACCGTTTTATACAGACATGAAAAAACATTTTTCAATCCCACAGTCCTTGCCGCCACGGTTTCTTCCGATATCGATGCGGCAAAGCTGGACAAGACCCTGAAGATTTATAATGCTTTCCAGTATGAAAGGGTCGGCTTGAACCTACGACCTGAACTGCTGGTGGTGAAGGATGCCGGAAAGGGTGCGGCAGCCTTTGCAGCCGTTGCAGGAAAAATTGCCAAAGAATCCGAGTTCAATCTGATACTCATGACGGAAGACATTGATGTCATGAAAGCCGGCGTTGAAGCTGCCGGATTCAAACGTCCGCTCCTCTGCGGAGCAACGGCAGCCAATGTGGATGCCATGGGCGCACTGGCCAAAGAAAATGATCTTCCCCTGGTGGTAAAGGCAGCCTCTGTGGATGCCCTCATCCCCCTGACCACCAAACTGACGGGTATGGGTCTGAAAGACCTGGTGATCGATCCGGGCTCACGGGAAATCAAACAGGCCCTTGAGGATCAGGTGGCCATCCGCCGCGGCGCCCTGAAAGCTGGCAACAAGGCCCTGGGCTTTCCCACCATCGCCTTCCCCTGTGAAATGGCCTCCAACCTTGATATGGAAACCCTTATCGCCTCCATGTTTGTGGCCAAATACGGCGGGATTGTGGTATTGTCCGACTTTAGCACGGAATCCCTCTTCCCCCTTCTCCTGGAACGGCTGAACATCTATACCGATCCCCAGAGGCCCATGACTGTGGTTGAAGGCATATTTGAAATCGGCAACCCCAATGAAAATTCACCGGTTCTGGTCACTACAAACTTTGCCTTGACCTATTTTATCGTGTCCGGTGAAATTGAAGCCAGCAAGGTTCCGGCCTGGCTCCTGGTTAAGGATTCTGAAGGCCTTTCCGTTCTTACGGCCTGGGCTGCCGGTAAATTCGGCGGTGATGATGTGGGCGCCTTTGTCAAAAAGAGCGGCATTATGGATAAGGTTAAACATAAAGAACTGATTATCCCGGGTTATGCGGCTGCCATTGCAGGTGATGTAGAAGAAGAGCTTCCGGGCTGGACCATTACGGTCGGACCCAGAGAAGCCGCTCACATTCCCGCATTCCTGAAATCAAAATAAATTTTAAAAGCCGGGGCAGGCAGATCGGCCCCGGCCAAGCAATGTAACATATAATTATAAAAGGAAGAGAATATGATACTATTTGGTGAAAGTCTGAACGTCATTTCCAGGGTCATCGGAAAGGAATTCAAAGAGCCGGATCCAGCCAAACGAAATCCAAAACCCATTCAGGAAGAAGTTATCCGTCAAAAGGAACTGGGCATGGATTATATCGACATCAACCTTGGTCCGGCAAAAAAATTCGGTACGGAATTAATGCCCTGGGTGGTTAATGTCGTTCAGGAAGCTGTCCCTGATATGCCCCTGCTTCTGGATACATCCAATATTGATGCCATTGAAGCCGGCCTTAAAGTCATCAAACCGGCCTCTAAACCCCATATCATCAATTCCATCATGGCACGGCCGGAGCGATACGAAAGAATGGTTCCCCTGGCAGCCCAATATGATGCGGATTTTGTGGCCCTGATGTGGGGACCGGACGGCCTGCCGCGGGATGAGAACGAAAGAGCTGCCTTGGCCGTTGAACTCATCTATTTTGCCAATGAAGCCGGAATCGCCAATGAAAGAATCTGGGTGGACGGCATTGTTACCCCGGTCAATATTCAGCAGCAGCAGCTCATGAGCCTGATGAATTTCCAGATGATGCTGGAAGAGATTGCCCCGGGTGCAAAATCCACCTGCGGTCTTTCCAATATTTCCAATGGCCCGCCTGAGCACCTCCGCGGCATCCTGAACCAGACCTATATGGTGATGCTGGAAAAAAACGGCATGAAAGCCGTTATTTCAGATCCTCTGGACAAACAGCTCACGGCCATTGCCAAGGGTCAGCGCCAGGATATTGTGGATCTCATCTGGGGCATGATGGATGGCAATGTACCGGACATAGGCAGTCTCAGCAAGGAATTACAGGATTATGCAAAAACCTATAAAGTCATCATGGGCGAAACGCTATATTCAGATTCATGGCTTGAGATTTGATCTTCATCTGATTTAACAGACCTGAAATATACCAACCCCAAAGCCCCTGACCCTCTTATGGTCAGGGGCTTTTTGCTTTCAACCGTCACTTTTTGCCTTTCTTTTGTGGAAAATGAACTTATATTAATTAGAGATAATTTTCGAGGAGGATTTTACAAATTGAGCGATCAGATCAAAGATATGTGGTATTATATCATCGTCCAGAATCCGGAAGCAGACGGGGAACAGTTTGTGGGATATACGGATAAAAAGACCGGGGAGGCCTTTATTCCGGCCTTTAAAACAAAAGAGATTGCCCAACAATGCTTTTTGGTCATGCCCAAGGATATCATGAACCATAAATACGAGGCCCAGGCCATTATCCGTGAGGATCTGATGACCCTTGCCCAAAAGAACGGTTATGATGTGTTTTTAATGGATGACAAAGGCCGTGTACTGGAAAAAATATCCTGATGCCAGGACAGATCTTTTAAATATTGATATTGCAGGAGTCCTATTTTGAGCTTAAAAATTGCAGTCGGTGGCAAGGGCGGCGTGGGGAAGACCACCATTACTTCTCTGATTGCCCGCTCTATTGCAGCCCTGAACAAAGATAAACGAGTCATTGCCATTGATGCGGACCCAGTGGCCAATCTGGCCGCAGGGCTCGGCATTGATGAGTCAACACCCATCACCCCGGTGTCCGAGCTTTCGCAGTTGATTTACGAAAGGACCGGCGCAAAACCCGGGACAACCGGGGGATTTTTCACCTTAAACCCCAAGGTGGATGATATCCCGGACCGGTTTTCCATTGAAAAAGACGGGGTAAAACTCCTGGTCATGGGAACCGTCAAAAAAGGCGGCTCAGGCTGTATCTGTCCTGAAGCCACCATGTTAAAGGCCCTGATGAACCATCTGGTGCTGGCCCGGAATGAAGTGGTGGTCATGGACATGGAAGCCGGTATCGAACATTTGGGAAGAGCCACCTCCGCCTCTGTGGATGCCCTGATCGTGGTAGTCAACCCGGGCAAAAGAAGCCGAGTGGCCGCAGATAAAATCCGGCAGCTTGGCCGGGATATCGGAATCAAAAACATTGTGGTGATCGGCAACCGGGTCAAAACCGAGGAAGACAAGGCCATGATCCGGGAAAGCATGCCCGATTATATCATCCTCGGGTTTATTCCGGAAACGGACGAAATTGTGACCGCGGACAGAAACGGGAAGCGCCCCTTTGATGATATCAGCCGGATTCCCGAGGAATTAAAGGAGATCACTCAAAAACTGCTGGCCCTGGCAAAATAAGGTCAAAAAGCTTCAATTGCAGCAATGGTGGTATCCAGCATCCGGTTGGAATATCCCCATTCATTGTCAAACCAGGCCTGAACCTTTACCAGCCGTTTCCGGCTCACCCGGGTCTGGTGAAGATCGATAATGGAAGATCTCGGGTCATGGTTAAAATCACAGGACACCAGGTATTCATCACTGACCCCGAGAATATCTTTCAATTCATTCATCGCCGCCTGTTCCAAAACCCTGTTGACGGCTTCCACATCCGTATCCGTTTTCACCACCAGGGCAATATCCATGATAGAGACATTGGCGGTGGGGACCCGGATGGCCAGGGTCTCAAACCTGCCGGCCATGGACGGCAGGATCTTTGAAATCCCCTTTTCAAGGGCCGTATTCACAGGGATGATGGATTGAAGGGCAGATCGCGTTTTTCTCAAATCCGGATTATAGGCGTCAATGACCGGCTGGTCGTGCATGGCCGAGTGAATAGTGGTGATGGACCCGCTCTCAATGCCCAACACCTGATCCAGGACATGGATAACCGGAATCACGCAATTGGTGGTACAGGATGCATTTGAAATAACAGCGTGTTCCTTTTTTAAGGCTTGATGATTCACGCCATAAACAATGGTGGCATCCACTTCATCCACTGCCGGTTGCGAATAAATTACTTTTTTTGCCCCGGAAAGAAGATGCAGCTCTGCCGATTCCCTGTTCTTATAGACCCCTGTGCAATCAAGAACCACATCAATCTTCAGATCCTTCCAGGGAAGGTTGACGATATTTTTTTCCTGAAAAATCTTAATGGTGTCCGTACCGATGATCAAGGATGAGTTTTCATTCTTCACCTCAAAAGGAAATCGGCCATGGGTGGAATCATATTTGGTCAGATGATAGACCGCCCTTGGATCTGCGGTTTCATTGACGGCCAGCAGCCTGATCCGATCATAAAAACGTGGGGATTCATACAAGGCCCTGACCACACACCGGCCGATCCTGCCATATCCGTTGATCGCTATATTAATTTTCATTTTTTTGTCATCTCATCATCCATCTTATCCCTGACCATATCATAAACCGTTAACAAGGTTAATGCTAAAATCATATCAGCCCGGTTCCGGCTTATAAATTTTAAAAAAAAGGCCGGCCTGGAATTTCTAGTTTACCATGAGCATTTTTTGCTATAGTATATATGTTCGGCATTTAGTTTAAAAATAATGTTGCCTCCCTGCCATTGTTTTTGGATAGCCTTTGATTGCTTTTAGATCAGTTCTTTTTTCACGGCAGACCGAAAAATCTTAGAATTGATTGTTTGTGTTATGAGAATTTATTATTTATTTCAAAGGAGAAAAGGATGAAGCTCTATTTAGGAAATTTGTCATACGAGGTTACTGAAGATGATCTGCGGCAGGCATTGGAAGCCTTCGGTCAGGTTGAATCCGTCACCATTTTAAAGGACAGAGACAGCGGCCGGCCAAAAGGGTTCGGATTCGCAGAGATGGCTTCCAAAGAAGAGGGTCAGGCTGCCATCGAAGGACTCAACGGCAAAGAGCTGAAAGGTAGGGCCTTGAATGTGAACGAAGCCCGCCCCCGCACTGAAAATAGCGGTGGCAGAAGTGGTGGTAGAGGCGGCTATGGTGGTGGCGGTGGTCGTGGCGGTTACGGCGG
>JAABTB010000156.1 GCA_011390085.1 Desulfobacula sp. | reverse complement strand
CAGGGGAAGATCTGAAGGCAGGATCTTATTTCCCCGGGAGCGCACCACGGAAAACTGAATGACGTTTTTCAATTCCCGGACATTTCCGGGCCAGTGGTAATCCATGAGGATTTCCAGGCTTACCGGAGCCAGCTCTGGAACCGGGTTGCTGCTTTCCTGTTCGGCCTCCTTCAAAAAATGGGCTGCCAGAAGGGGGATATCGCTTTTGCGCTGCCGCAGGGGCGGCAGATGGATGGGGATCACATTGAGCCGGTAAAACAGGTCTTCCCTGAAGCGGCCGGCCTTGACCTCATCTTTCAGGTTTTTGTTGGCCGCACTGATGATTCGGACATCCACGGATACTTTCTTTTCACCCCCCACTCTTTCAAAGGTTCCTTCCTGTAGGAATCTTAAGAGTTTAACCTGGGTTTTCAAGGGCAGGTCCGCCACCTCGTCCAGAAACAGGGTTCCTTTGTGGGCCAGCTCAAATCTTCCCTTCCTGTCCTTGATGGCTCCTGAGAATGCGCCCTTGACATGGCCAAACAATTCGCTTTCCACAATGCCTTCGGGGATGGCCCCGCAGTTGACCGGCACAAAGGTGCCGTTGCCGTAGGCGCTGATATCATGGATGGCATAGGCCACCCGCTCCTTGCCCGTTCCGGTATCACCGGAAATGTGGACCGGGTAATTATAGAGGGCCACGTCCCTGATCTGGCGGAAGATATCCTGCATGATCTTGTCCTTGCCGATGATACCGGCAAAACTGGACAGGTTTTCCGCTTTCAGGGAGAGATTAAAGGTTTCGGTGACATCCCGGAAGGAGGCCAGGACTCCCTTGAACACATGATCCTGGCTGATGATGGCGGAAACCGTCATCTCAAGCTGGTGGGATGAACCGTCCTTGGCCAGGATGCTCAGGGGATATTCTTTTGTCCCTGAAAAAAACTCGGGCGGACCGTTGCAAAAAGAGCATTTGCCGCCGCAGAAAGGGCTTTCAAAAACAATATGGCAGTCTTTGCCCATGACCTCTTTTTTAAGATAGCCGGTAATTCGCTCGGCCTCTTTATTGAAAACCGTGATGATCCTCTCCGGGGTATGGGCAATGATTCCGAGCTTCAGGCTGTCCAGGACAAGGTTGAAATTTTCGTGGTCCAGCAGGTTTTGGGTCAAATCCCTCATTCTCTTATTTTCCATATATAAAACATCGGTTGATCACATGGGTTGATCACACTGGTTGATCATAGGGTGTTGAAGAGGTAAATGACACATTTGTGTATCAGGTGCAATGGTTTTTTGATAATTCAGGTTGAATTTTGTGATTTTCGTGACGGGAAAGCGTGTTGACGGGCAGGATTATTCCCAACTGATGCAATCTTTGGGACAGTTTTTAATGGCCTCACGGATGTCTTCATCTGCATAATCATCCAGGGGAAGAATGTCCACATAGCCGGCGTCATTGATTTTAAATGCATGAGGGGCAAGCTCCACACAGATTTCACAGAGGATGCAGCATCCTAAATCAACGACGGGTTTCATCACCTTCAATCTCCGGTTTATTTGTTTTCCTTTTTGTCTGAATTTTCCCACCAGCCTTTCTTAATATGGGCCTGTCTTTCTTTTTGTGCAAGATCCAGAAGCCGGTAACCGGAATCCAGAAGGATCCCGTAAAGAATTCCGCATCCCGGATCTTCCCGTTGTTCATACCCGGTTTGCGCGAGAGAGATCATCTGCCGGGCAAGCTCAATGGTTTGAACAAGATTGATGTCACATTTTTTTTTCAGCATGGCCTTTTTCTTTCATATATATCAGGCGGGTATGGGTCATTTATATTCCGATATAAACACGTTCACGCCATTTACCTTGGCAAGGTTTCAATAAGCATGCCACAGGATCCATCAAGCAAATTTTTTCATCCTCATTGCTTTTTGCCAGATCAGAGATACGGATTTCAGAAAAATTCCACCCGTTAAACAGATTCACACGGCGATCATCGGTTCTGATATGGTCAGGTGCAAGGCAACTCCGGAAGCTCCGTGCATAGCCCAGAGCCCTGAAGGCATAGGCTCTTTTTACCGGGTCCTCGGAGTGCAGGTAACAGTAAAGCATGGCCCTTGTTTTTTCGTTGAGATCCCGGGGATGGGTGTGAAGATAGGTGCCGATTCCCCATAATACCCCTTGTTGCAGCATTTCGTGTTCAATAAAATTGCCCCCCGGATCAAGATAGGAAAAAAGAATGGATTTGAATTCCAGGGCCAGTTCCGGGCTCCGGGCCAGGATTTCTCCCATGGCTTCAGGCGATCCCCAGCCGATGCCGCCGGATTCGTCATTCAGGTTCCACATGATACGCCTCAGAACAATCCTTGCCTTTTCCATGTCCTGCTCGGCCATGCGGGCAACAAGACGGCCCATGGCTGAGGCGCTCCGGAATTTGATGAGGGGGTCCGTGCTATAGAAATAGGAAAAAAGGTGTCCCACGAGCTGTTTGTCAGGGATTCGGGTCAGTTTTTCAAAGGCCGTGGCCCGGTCTTTTTCCGTCAGGATAGTGCCGACTTGAAGCTTTGTTTTTCGTCCATAGGGTTTGGCCATGGTGCCCTGCCTTTTTTAAAGTTGAATGCGTTAAAAATATAACAGCATAAATTATGCCGGGCCTTTCCCGCGCTCCGGTATGGATGAAAAGGCGGCCGGTTACCCCGACAAAGACAGGGATCTGTCTCAAGCAGCGGGACATTTTTGTTCCGGGAGACAAATGAAAAATATCCCGGCATTTAAAAAGAGTTCATTTTTAATCCATATTAGGGTAAGAATAGGGCTTGTTAAGAACCCAAACTGGACAGGTGTGACTTATGGAAGAATATCTTCATCCGACCTATTATATTGACAGCGATCACCCGGCTATTATGGCCTTTGCAGAACAGCACGGCCGATCCGGGAAGAAAGACATGGAAAAGGCCGTTGCTATCTATTACGCAGTCCGGGATAAACTCCGGTATAACCCCTACAGCATTGAACCGAAAAAAGAATCCATGAAGGCCAGTACCATCCTTCTGCGGGGCCATGGCTATTGCGTGGCCAAGGCCGTAGTTCTGACGGCCTGTCTAAGGAGTCAGAAGATTCCGGCAAGACTCGGTTTTGCCGATGTTCAGAACCATCTGAACACCGAACGGCTCAGAAGCCTCATGGGAACCGACGTCTTTGTGTATCACGGATATACGGAAATTTTTCTGAACGGAAAATGGGTCAAGGCCACCCCGGCATTTAATCTGGAGCTTTGCACCAATTTCAATGTAAAACCCCTGGAGTTCGACGGAACCAGGGATTCCATCTTTCATCCCTTTGACAAATCAGGCCACCGGCACATGGAATATGTAAAAGATCACGGCACCTTTGCCGATCTGCCCTGGGAGACCATCCTATCTGCATCCATGAAACAGTATCCCCTGTATTTTGAAAATCTTGAGGTAGGCTCAAAGGATTTTTCAGCAGAGGCTCTTAAAGAAAACCAATAGGGCACGAAAACCAATAGCCTTGCCTAGGGCTTTCGGAAGGCCTCGGACACTTCCCGGGTCAAGGCCAGCACCTTTGTAGCAGACACAAGATCCAGAGAGCCGGTGCCGCAGCTCGGTGTGATAAAGGACTGGGAGAGGAGGGTTGCCTTGCCTATCCCTGTTTTCCCTGATAATTCATCCAGTTGCCCGTGCAGCAACCGGGTCAGGCCGGGTCCGGTTTGAGCGGCAATGAGGTCCGGCTTTCCCGTGGGAACAATTCCCCAGGCAAGGATCTTCCCCTGGTCTAAAAAGGTTTTAATCATTTCAGGATAAAGGATGAATTTGTCAAAATAGGAAAACGCATCAAAGCTGATGATATCGATATCTGACCCCAGAAGCATATCCCATTCCGTGTTGGCACAGACATGAACCCCGACAAGGCCGCCTTCCGAGTGAATTTCCCGGGAAATTTCCTCAATCCCGAGGATGACGTCGGCCTTGCTGATGGTAATATAGGCCGATGTTCCGAATCCGGCCAGGGCCGGTTCATCCAGGAAAATGATGGGAACAGCTCCCCGTTTGGAAAATTCCCTTGCCTGCCATTTTGCATTCATGGCCAGTTTTTTAATGGCGGCATCCCTTAACTGATCATGGTAAAAGATGTCTTTATCATTCTCATCCTTTACCGCGGTTCCAAAGGTAATGGGGCCTGTGACCTGACCCTTGAGGGCAATAAACGGAGTCTTTTTTTCATCCACCTGCCGCAAAAATTCAAAAAAGCCTTTTCCCCTTGTACCGGACAGGGCAAACCGTGAATCCCCTAATTCTTCACCGGATTCAGACAGGGCAAGATAGTCCTCAAAAAAAGAGACCAGCTCGTTATCAAAACCGGGTCTGGACGTGTCCAGAAGATTTTTTTCGCTTCCTTCGGCAAATCCCGGAAGACCGGATAGAAATTGGCTGATCATGCCTTCTTCCCGGTAAAGGGGCAGTTGGACCCAGAGGGGGATGTCCGGTGTATGGTCAAAAACAAGCTTGAGGGCGGCTGTGTGGTCCGTCATGGGAAGGCTGCCGATTAAAAGGGGCAAGGCATTGGGTCTAAAAGTGTTCATCTGATGGTTTCCATCCAAAAAAGGTTCTATCCGGATTATTTATTCAAAAATTGTGGTATTATACCATCATTGCCGACAGATGAAAACAGGGAAGAAAACTAATCATTCGTTAAAGAACAGGGAGGCGACCATTAAAACGCTGGAATTGCTGTCACCGGCAAAAAACAGGGAATTGGGGATGGCTGCCGTCAACCATGGGGCCGATGCCGTCTATATTGGCGCTGCCGGGTTCAGCGCCAGGGCTGCTGCCGGCAATGACATCAATGAGATCGAAAAACTGGCAGCCTATGCCCATTTTTACAAGGCAAAGATTTATATTGCCCTGAACATCCTGATTTTTGACCATGAGCTGGAGGCGGTCCAAAAGCTGATTCACCAATTATGGAATGCCGGGGCCGATGCCCTGATCATCCAGGATCTGGGGATTCTGGAGCTGGATCTGCCGCCCATTCCCTTGTTTGCCAGCACCCAACTGGACAACCGGACGGTTGACCGGGTCCGGTTTTTGGAATCGGCCGGATTTGAACGGGTGATCCTGGCAAGGGAACTGTCCCTCAGTGACATCAAAGATATCCGGCAGAATACCGGCGTGGACCTGGAAAGCTTTGTGCACGGGGCCCTTTGCGCCTGCTACAGTGGCCGTTGCTATTTCAGCGCCGCCATTGGAAAAAGAAGCGCCAACCGCGGGCAGTGCGGCCAGCCCTGCCGTCTTTCCTGGACCCTCATGAACGGCGAAGGCCATGTGCTGGAAAGAGACCGCCACCTTTTGTCCCTCAAGGATATGAACCGTTCCGATTACCTTTATGACCTGGTCGAAGCCGGCATCACCTCTTTTAAAATTGAGGGCCGGTTGAAGGATTTGGCCTATGTCAAAAACATCACGGCCCATTACCGGAAAAGGCTGGATGACATTATTGCCGGATCTTCCGGGTACAGGGCCGCATCATCGGGCAGAACCGAACTGTTTTTTGTTCCTGATCCTTTAAAAACCTTTAACCGGGGTGAAACCGATTATTTGCTTTTGGGCCGGAAAGGCGATATTCAATCCCTTAATACCCCGAAATCCCTTGGGGAGAAAATCGGAACCATAGATCAGGTGGATTCCCGGTATTTTTCCCTGAAAGGCCCCCATGATCTCCACAATGGAGACGGGCTTTGTTTTATAAATCCCTCCGGAAAACTGGAAGGATTCCAGGTAAATAGCGTTGACGGGGATAAAATTTTCCCGGCCGGTCTCAAGGATTTGAAAAAAAGCCGGCTTTTTCCCGGCGCCATCATATACCGGAACCATGACCATGTGTTTCAAAAAAAACTGGCCGGATCTTCTTCAGAGCGCAACATCGCCC
>JAABTB010000015.1 GCA_011390085.1 Desulfobacula sp. | reverse complement strand
GATTCGGAACTCCTGCTGGAAAAGGCCCTGGGGATAAATCCCTGCTTTGACAAAAAAACCGCAAGGGATATCCCCAGCCTGCCGCAACCGATAATACAGAACTCCATATTTCTTTTATTTGTATTCATAGTCTTTTGAAGGAAATTCCCCGGCCTTTACTTCATTGATATATTGTTCTACTCCTTTTTTTGCCGCACCTGCAAGATCTGCATATTTTTTGACGAATTTGGGCAGAAACCGGTCATTGATCCCGATCATATCATGGAGCACCAGGATCTGGCCGTCGCATTCAACGCCTGCACCGATTCCAATGGTGGGGATGTGAAGGCTTTGGGTGATCTTTGCGGAAATGGCCGACGGAATCCCTTCCAGGACAACGGAAAATGCTCCGGCTTCTTCAACATCTTTTGCATCTTTCAAAAGTCTTTCCTCGTCTCTTTGGACCTTGAATCCCCCCATCTGATGGACGGACTGGGGAGTCAGGCCGATATGGGCCTGGACCGGTATCCCCACACGGGACAGTGCATGGATGACCGGACAGACCCCTGCCCCGCCTTCCAGTTTAACAGCAGCAGCCCCGGCTTCCTTTAAAAACCGGCCGGCATTGTCAATGGCTTTATCCAGGGAGCCCTGGTAGGACATGAAGGGCATATCCCCGATGACCATTGAAAAACTGCATGCCCTGGATACCATAGAGGTATGGTAAATGGCCTCATCCATGGTGACCGGAAGGGTATTGTCTTTTCCCTGGACCACCATGCCCAGGGAATCCCCCACCAGGATAATCTCAATACCGGCCTGATCCAGCATCCGTGCAAAGGGAAAATCATAGGCGGTCAGGGCGGTTATCTTTTTTTTCTCCGCTTTCATTTTCATCAGTGTTGATGTTGTTATTCTTGGCTGCATGTTGCCTCCTGAAAAAGTATTGGTTTATGTTTATCCCTGCAAAATCATCACACCCGGACCATCACAGCCGGCTATGGTATAGTAAAATAAAATTTCAGAGGTTACAAGGCCCCTTATTCATGGCCTTTCTTCCACTCATAATACCGGACCATCCCCCATAAGGCCTTTACGGCCCTTTCCGGAGACGGAAAAAAAACACTTCTATAGTCATATCCCTCACACGGGTAAAGGGTCCTGCTGATTTCATCGGTCAAAAGGCTGACACCCAGGACCGGCTTTTCATATTTTTTTGTTAATTGGACCACATAACGGGCGTAATCGTCTTCAAACTGAAGGACGGCTGCCTTAAAAAGCTCAGCCTCAGCCCTGCTAATACCCGGATCGGTTTTTAATACCGATTCAATCATATTGTTCACCAGGACCCGTTTGCCGTGAATCCCCAGATGAATGACGGCATCACAGCCATCCCATTTCAGCAGCTCTTCCAGGCAGGTTTTGGGGATGGCCGGGTCCCCTTCCCCCACAATATCCACAGGGTTGCCGTGGCTCCAGAAGGGCGGAAGTATCCTGTTCAACCGTTCAATGATCTCTTGGGGCAATTCAGGAACATCCAGCCCGTTTTCCGCACAAAGATCCGTGGTGATCACTCCCCAGCCACCGCCCAGGGTCATGATGGCGACCCGGTTTCCCCTGGGCAGGGGCAGGGATGAAAACACGGCCGAAAGATCCAGAAGTTCCATGGGTTGGTTGACCTGGATGATGCCGGCCTGCCGGCAGGCCGCGTCAAACACCCTTGAATTCGAGGCCATGGCACCGGTATGGCTGGAAGCCGCCTTTCCCCCTTTTCGGGTTCTGCCGCCCTTCAGGACGACGATGGGTTTTTTCAGGGAAACCCGGGCCGCACTTTTAAAAAACCGGGACCCATTCTTTACGCTCTCAAGATACAGAACCACGGTACCGGTCAGTTCATCGACCTCAAAGGCCTCCATATAATCTTCAATGGTGACCATGGCTTCGTTTCCCGACCCTGAAAAGGCCCGGATGCCGATATCCTGTTGTTCTGCAAAGGCCAGGAGCTGGGTTCCCATATTCCCGGACTGGCATACCAGGGTTGTGGAACCGGGTTTAGGATAGGCATGGGCCGCACAGCAATAAAAATCAATGTGAGGGTTGCATATGCCCATGGTATTGGGGCCAAGAATCAGTATTCCGGCATCCCTCGCCGCTGCCGTAAGTCTTTTTTCCAAGTCGGCGCCTTGCTCCCCCACCTCCTTGAACCCGGACGTGATCAAAAGCATACCTTTGACTTTCTTCTTTTGAAGATCCGGCAAAAGATCGATCACATGTTCCGCAGGAATGGTGACAACGGCAAGGTCCACTGAATCTTCTATCTCATTGACGGAGGCGTACACATGGCGGCCGGCAATGGTTCCGCCTTTGGAATTGACCAGATACACCTTTCCCGGATAATTTCTGGACAGGGTATTGGTCAAAAGCATATGCCCCCATTTTCCGGGTGTGGCAGAGGCTCCGATAAAGGCCACAGACCTTGGATAATAGCAGGCGCCCAAGACGGACAAATCAATGTCGGCCGCCTTTTTCTCCTCTTTTTGAGCTCTTTCAAGGACAATGAGTCCGTCCACGGCCACAGGAGACCCGTCGGGGCGGATGATGAGCGGATTGATATCCATTTCCCGGATGTCCGAATAGGCCAGGGCCAGATCGGACAACCCCCTGAGAATGGTTTTAAGGGCCGCTTTATCAGCCGGTTTTTCACCCCGGAACCCGGCCAGGAGGGTTTTTGAGGATAATTGATCAAACATGTCTTCCATGTCTGCATCCTTCAGGGGTGCGATTTTCAGGACACTGTCCTTTAGAGCCTCGGTCAGTATGCCGCCCAAACCGAACAGGATAACAGGACCGAACTGGGGGTCCCTGAACATGCCGGCCACGAATTCTCTTTTTCCCTGAACCACCGGCTGCACAAGAAAGGCCTCAAGGGATTCCCCGGCCGATGCCTGCATCTCCTTCACAGCCCTTCGGACCTCATCCGGGGTATTCAATCCAACCCGGACAAGGCCTTTTTCCGTTTTGTGCAGAACGGTATTGCCGATGCCTTTCAGCACCACCGGGAATCCCGTTTTTAGGCAGGCCGCCAATACGCCTTCTTCCGTCGTTTCCCGTTTTTCATCCACCACCGGGATGTTGAATCCTCTGAATACGGCTTTGGCCCGATCTTCCGTCAAAGATTTCGAAGAAGAGGATAATCCTTCTTCAATCCATTTTTCAATATCAATTTTGTTCATTTATCGTTTTGCTCCGTTAAATACAATATTTGAAATTCCTGTTGATACCTCATCAATATCCAGTTGCCTTCCAAAAATGATCTCCCCGAGGCAGGCATGCTCAATGGCTCCCAATATGACTTTGCGCAATATATGGGGATCTGTTTCCGATTTCAGCTCCCCTGTCTCTATGCCTTTTTCAATGATGTCCAGAATGGTCCGCGCATATTCCCGAACCATTTCATAGGCACCGGACTCAAAAAAATCCAGGGAGTTTCGAACCTCCAGCAACAGGATCTTTGAAAAAATCCGGTTGGCGGCATAACTTTCAAGACTTGAAAAAATAATCACCTTTAGCTTTTCAACACAGGCCTTTTCATTGGCAATCCGGTTTTCGATGTGGGTCTGGAATTCAAAAAAATGGTCGTTCAATACCTGGTACAACAGTTCTTTTTTATCTTTAAAATATTTGTAAATCAGCCCTTCGGTCACTTGGGCGGTCCTGGCGATCTCAGCCGTTGTGATGGAATGGAAATCCTTCTCAGCCATGAGAAGAGAAAAGGCTTTCATGATTTTTATCCTGCCCGGGGGGTTGGTTTTTCCTTTATGCCTCATATCTCCACTTCTTCATGATCATTATTTTATCCGGACAAAGCCGGATACGAATAAGGTAAGTAACACTTACTCACAATCATGCTTGATTGTCAAGGGAGGCAAAAAGAAAATGTTTGAAGTCCAAAGCGGATTGGATCATATTTCATCCGGTTCACAGGCGAGTCTTCTGCTGAATCATGTTTAATCATTGACACTGCCGGACAAGGCCCTTTATACTGAGCGAACAATTAAAACAGAACCTGTTTCAGGAAATAAGATGGATAAGAATACCCCTCCTCCCTTACGGCAGGCCTCCACAGTCATCCTTGTGAGAGAAAAGAGCAAGGCCTTTGAAATTTATCTGTTAAGAAGAAGCAATGCATCCGGCTTTATGGGCGGGCTCTATGTTTTCCCTGGCGGGGTGGTGGACCCGGAAGACAAAGGCCTTGAATCCTGGGCCCCTTATGTGGATCTGCATCCGGATGAGATTGTGCAACGGCTGGGCGGGGCCGCCCTGTCCCTTGAAGATATTCTTTCCTTCAGCATTGCGGCCATCCGGGAAACCCTTGAAGAAGCAGGGGTGTTGATTGCCGTGACCGGGGATAAAACAAAGCCGGATCTGGACCATATATGCGCCTTCCGGTTGAAGACGGGCCTTCCGAAATCCTGGTTCAAAACCAAGATCATGGCGGAGAACTGGACCTTATCGCTCTCAAGCCTTGGAAGATGGTCCCACTGGATTACACCGATCCTCATGAAAAAGCGCTTTGACACAAGATTCTTTATTGTCTTTATGCCCCAGGGCCAAACCTGCATACCCGATGATACGGAAACCCAACACGGCGTTTGGCTGACACCTCAAAGTGCCCTTGAACTGAACCTGGAACTCAAGGTTCCCCTGAGTCCGCCAACGGTTGTCACCCTAACGGAACTTTCAACATTTAAAACCCTGGATGACCTTGGGCAGGCCCTCAAATCCCGGACCTGGGGTGATGCCATTGCACCGCGCCTGGTTCCGTCCCCCAACGGTCCTGTTATCCTGGAGCCCTGGGATCCCCTGTGGGGTTCGGACTCCGGAATCGATACGTCAAAATTGTCTAAAAAAATACTGGCGCCGGGCGCCGGGTTTTCAAGGATCTGGTGTGATACCGGCGTCTGGAAACCCGTAGGTCTCTAACCGCCAAACAGCCTGAACAATGACCTTGGATCAAATCAAACCGCTTTTTAAAGATTATCAGGCCCTGGTCAAACGGGTGGATGGCCATATCGCCGGCATCCAAAATACCTTTCCGGACAAGATTGCCTGCAAAAAAGGATGCGACAGGTGTTGCAGATTTCTGACCCTGTTTCCGGTTGAGGCCTTTTCATTGTCCCACGGCTATGTCCGTCTGCCTGACGACATTAAGGTTAAAATAAGGCTAAACCTGGAAAAGGCCGGCTGCCCGCTTCTGATTGAAAGGGAATGTGTCCTCTATCCGTTCCGCCCCATCATCTGCCGGACCCACGGCTATCCCCTTTATATGGAAAAAAAGGGTCAGCGACTGGTGGATTTCTGTCCTGATAATTTTAAAGGCGTCTCCTCTTTCCCAAAAGAGACCTTGCTCCATCTCGACCAGCTCAACACCCTTTTGGCCGGCATAAACCGGCAGTTCATCGGATCCATTGAAACAGATCCCCCCCTTTTGGACAGGATTCCGATTTCAGAGGCGATTTTTATTCTCGGCCCTTGAATCCTTATTCTTCGATATGGATCATCTTGAGTTTCCGCCACAGGGCAGCACGGCTGATGCCCAGAATTTCGGCGGCTTTTGACCGGTTTCCCCGGGTTAATTCAATGGCTTTTACAATATGGGCCTTTTCCAATTCAGCCAGGGACATAAAAGGTTGTGAGCCCAAAGACAGGGGCGCCGGTGTCGTTTTTCTCAACCGGTCAGGCAGATGCATCAGCTCAATGGTGGTCGTATCCGCCAATATCACCGCTCTTTCGATAATATGCCGGAGTTCCCGAACATTGCCGGGAAAAGAATAGTTCATGAAAATGGAAAACACCTCATCTGAAATGGATTCAATGTTTTTTTCAAAGTCTTTATTCAATTGGGCCAAAAAGAAACTGCATAGGGGAGAAATATCATCCCGGCGCTCCCGCAGCGGCGGAACGGACATGGGTATGGCATTGAGACGCTGATACAGGTCCTTGTTAAATTTTTTGTCTTCCACTCGTTTCTTGAGGTCCTGATGGGTGGCGACAATAAACCGGATGTCCCTTTCCCCTGAATCCGGAAACCGGTTGGAACCGGTTTTGTCCATCAATCCAATCATATCTCGCTGTGTTTCCTCGGGCATGGTTTCGAAATGATCCAGAAAAATGGTTCCTGTAAACCGGATATCCCTTGGTCCCTGATCTTTTGAGCCGGTGTAGCCGCCCGGTTCCTCAAGAGAGCCCAAGAGCTCGGTAAAATTAAAATCATTGCTGAAACACCCGCAGTTGAATGCCAGGAACCTTTGTTCCCGGCGATGACTCAATTTATGGACCGTCCTTGCGGCCAGTTCTTTTCCCGCTCCTTCTTCTCCCCGGATCATAATGGTGCAGTCCAGTCCGGACAAGCGTTCAATATCTTTACGCAGCCGCTGCATTCCAGGAGTTTCCCCGATTATCCGGGGTAAATCGCCCAAACTCCTGCCGGGGGGCTCAACCATCCCCCGCGAAATCTGCCGGTCCATGTCCTGGGTGCTCATGCGCCGGATCAGATCCCAGAGTTCCCCCATCGAGTCCTTTTCAAAATAGTCTGACCCCAGGCTCTTGGTTTTCTGCCGGGTTTTCTCGCTTCCATAACCCGTCAGAAGAACTGTTTTCATATCCGGGGCCATCTGCTTGAGCCTCGTGATGGTGGCAAGGCCATCCATATCCGGCATTTTCAAGTCCACAATGGCCAGATCGATCTTTGTTTTTGAAGCAATGTCAATGGCCTTTGTACCGGAAGGCGCCTTTATGGCTTCAAAGCCCAGCAGGGTAAGCCGCTGGGCCATTGAATCCAACAACCGTTCTTCATCATCAACCAGCAGAATTTTTTTTATCCGGTTAATCATTTATCTTTTTTTAGCGGGTTTTCAATTTTAATGGCATCTTCCTGATCCCCGTCTTCCGCCATGCCGGCCGCGGCCATGGAGGTTTCAAGACTTTTCAGAATCTTTCTGAAGAATCCCCAGAAACTGCCCATGTCTTCCTTTTCAAAATAGGCTGAATTCAGGGCTTCCGTCGCTTCTTTAAGCTTCTCATCTCCGTGGCCGGTCAAGAGCATGGTCTTTATGGCAGGATCAATCTTTTTTAACTGGGTAATGACTTCCAGGCCGTCCATATCCGGCATCTGCTGGTCCACAATAGCCAACTGAACCCTTGTGCTTTTCATGATTTCAAGGGCTTGCTTCCCGTTCAGGGCTGTCAGCGGGTCATGGCCTTTGAGCTTAATTCTGTCGGACAGGGTTCTGAGGAATTTCGGATTATCATCTACCAGAAGGATATTAATATTTCCCAAAGACAGGTTGGCCAGAAAATCCCAGAACCCGGAAATGTTTTCCTTATCAAAATAAGAGGAATTCAAGGCTTGCGTTGCTTCTTTAAGTTTGTCATCCCCATGGCCGGTCAGAAGAAGGGTTTTCATATCCGGTGAGATGGCCTTTAGCCGGGTGATCACCACCAGCCCTTCCATGCCCGGCATCTGCTGATCTACCACGGCAATGTGAACTGTTTGTTTGGAAGCGATCTCCAGGGCCTGTTCACCATTGGTTGCGGTCAACACCGTGTAATCTCTCATCCGGGCGCGTTCTGCCATGGAATTCAGAAATTTTTCATTGTCATCTACCAGCAATAGCGTTAATTTATCTTTTTTCATAATTCACCTTTCAAATTTCCCTATCATAAGGGTATACGGGCTAAATATTGCCAAAACGGCCAATGGTGCCTAATGGCCTCCGCTTCCAAAGATTCCGGAAGCGGCAAGGGATAAAACCAGGATCTCCAGAACGGCAATCCCGGTATAAAGCCAGTCTTTTTTTGCAATATACCCTTTTACCAGAACCAGATAGCAGACGATGGTCATCACGGCCAAAAATACAAACCCGATATAATTTAAAAAATCACCTTTTTTCAGAAAATATACCCATCCCCATCCTTGGGGAGAGTGAGTGAGTTCCAGATATTCCTGAACCCCCTTATCCCACAGCGTTGTAATGGTATGCAGATCCACATGGGGGGGCATGATGTTTGAAAGATAAAGAAAATAAGTGATGCCCATGATGGCAATACTGGACCATACACCCACCACCAGAATATTTGCATAAATGATCTGTTCTTTTGAGGCTCTTCGAGCCAATTTCTCCCGCTCGTCCATAGTCTTATTTTACTCCTCTGTAGTTAACCTGTAAATTCATGTTTGGATTATCCTAAAAATCCTAGCCCAAGGCCTTTGTCCAGAGCCTTCAATCCTGAAAAAAGCAACATCAGGATAACCAGGTAACGAATCATTTTGGGTTTGGCAATAGCCAGAAGTTTTACCCCCAGCAATGAGCCGAGCATCAGGCCGACAATGGACGGGATACCGATGAGCGGAATCACACATCCCTGGTTCATATAAATCCAGGCCGCCGATGTATCGGTAATGGAAAGTAGAAATTTGCTGGTGGCCACTGAAACTTTTAGAGGGACGCCCATCATGAGATTTAAAACAGGAACATTGGCCCAGCCGGCGCCCAGGCCGAACATACCGGCCAGAAGCCCGATAAAGATGAACATGAACAGCCCCAGAAGAGTCCTGTGGGTTTTCCATTCAACGCTTTCCCTTGCCCCCTCATCCCAGTACAGCCCGTTTAGGCCAAGGGCCAGGCCGATGGCATCCTGCTTTGTCACGACGGGCTTTTCGGAATTTTTGGAAAAAATCAAGAGTGCGGCAATCCCCACAATGGTTGCCCCCAGGCAGGCCTGGATAATATTGGGATCTAATGCGGACAACCGTAACCCGATGACTGCCCCGACAACGGAAAAGGCCGAGGCGATCAATGCAACGGGTAAGGCCAGCCGAAGATTGGCCAGATTCCGGCGCAGCAGGCCCGGACCCGCCGCCAAGGCACCGGCAAGGGCCACCATCAGGCCGACGCCCCTGACAAAATCGATGTGAAACGGGAAAAAACCGCTGACCAGCGGCACATACAGTACGGCCCCGCCCACACCCGCCATGACGGCCAATACACCGAGAACAAAACAAAATACAAATAAAATCGAGGGCCAGAACCACCAGGGTTTGTCACCGCCGCCCGTTGCGGCCTGATCTGCAGCAAATGCGCCCACCGGACTACTCAGCACAAGAACCATGGATGAGAGAATCAACCGGTTTATGGTATTAAAAAAGTTGTTTAACATTTAATCGATCTCCTAAAATAATTGTTTACAAATGAAACCGAACTCGTTATAAATGGTCTATAAAGTATTTTTTTTAAACAGTCAATTAAAAAGATTTCATCATGCAACATACCGACATCCTTATTATCGACGACGAAATAAAATTTGCAGACATGCTGGCTAAACGGATTGAGCTGCGAGGCCGAAGCAACGCAGTGTGTTATGATGGAAGGTCGGCCCTTGAATGGGTCAAATCCCATGCCCATGGAATTACCCTGATTCTGCTTGACCTTCGATTGCCGGACCTGTACGGTACAGAGGTGTTGGTCGGCATAAAAGAGATCAACCCGGCCATTCCGGTGATTATCCTGACCGGTCATGGAACCGAAAAAGACCGGCTGGAATGCGAAAGGCTGGGAGCTTATCGATTCATCCACAAACCGCCCAAGATCGATGAACTGATGAGCATTTTCGAACAGATCAGGGAGAAGTCCGAATGCTGAAACTTTTTCAGGATTTTTTGAAAAGCCTGTGGCCCGAATTTTATCGGCACCGGACAAATGTTCACCTGAACTCCTTTTATACCTTTACAAATTATCGGTATCTATGGTTCATCAGCATTTCCGTTTTAGCCGCGACGGCCCTGGCTCCGATTTGCATTGCAACCCTCATCTACTATCAATTGATAGAAACATCTGTGGATTCCGACTTGAATCACCGGACCAAACAATTGACCGTCGTTGCAAAAAGCGCTGTGACCTATTTTATGGAAGAGCGTCTGAATGCATTGACGTTTACCGTCAACGAAAATGAGTATAAACAACTGACAGACAATACCCGGCTGGCCGAAATTTTAAAAAACCTGAAGCTCGGATTCGGAGGAGTAACCGATCTCAGCGTGCTGGATGCGGATGGGAACCAGGTGGCCTATGCCGGGCCCTTTAATCTTGAAGGAAAAAATTATAAGAATCAATCCTGGTTTGAACAAAGCCTTAAACAAATGAATTATATCAGTGAGGTATTTACCGGATACCGAGACGTTCCCCATATCATTATTACCGTCCGGTCCGCCAAACCGGACGGCAGTTCTTTTATTTTAAGGGCCACTCTGGACACTGAACGCCTGATGCAAACCCTGTCATCCTATAAAACCGGGGATTATGCAGATATTTTTCTCGTCAATCATGAAGGCACGCTGCAAACCCCATCCATTCATTATGGTGCCATTTTTACCCCGACAAACCTGATTTTTTCTGCCGGTTCCGATGAATCAGAAGTCATTGAAATTTTTCTCAACGGCAAATCCATTATCTCAGGACATTCATCCATATCAAGGGACCTGACCTCCACACCGTTTACCCTTATGGTATTAAAAGAAAAGGCCGGAATGCTGAAATTCTGGCAGGATATGAGTTTTAAATTCAACTGGATCATGGGCGCCAGCGTCATCGTGATTCTGATCGTGATTACCTTTGCATCGACTTTTATGGTGAATAAACTTTACCGTGCCGACAAGGCAAAGGCTGAAACCATGATGCAGATGGAGCAAAGCCAGCAACTTGCTTCCATTGGTCAGCTTGCCGCCGGTGTTGCCCATGAGATCAATAACCCCCTTGCCGTCATCAACCAGACGGCCGGTTATATGAAAGATCTGTTCAGCTTCGAGGACCAGGCTCGGAATGATGATGAAATCGTTGAATATATTGATTCCATCCTTGATGCCGTAGACCGTTGCGGGACCATCACCCGTCAGCTTTTAGGCTTTGTAAGACAATTTGATGTAAAAATCAAAAAAGTCAATTTGCATAAACTGATATCCCAGGTTTTGAGTTTTCATAAAAAAGAAGCGGAATACCGCAGAATCAATGTAACCGTATCCATCCCCGACTCATTTCCGGAGCTGGAAACCGACAGCAGCAAATTTCAACAGGTCCTTGTCAACCTGATCAATAATGCCTTCCAGGCCGTTGAAGAAGGAAACTGTCTGGATATTATTGCCGGCCAATTAAGCCCCGATACCGTTGAGCTTGTCATTCATGACACGGGTTGCGGCATCCCTGAAGAAAATCTGAAAAAAATCCATGAACCCTTTTACAGTACCAAAAAGAACGGCTCCGGAACAGGATTGGGGCTTTCCATCACCTATGGCCTTGTCAAAAAACTGGGGGGCCGGATATCGGTTCAAAGCACGGAAGGGGTAGGAACTTCATTTACGATTCATCTGCCCGTAAAAATAAACGAAGGAAGGAAAGCATGAAAATTCTCCTTGTGGACGATGAGCAAAAATTTATTAATATGCTGGCCAAAAGGCTGGCATTAAGGGGAATAGAGGCTGATACGGCCTATACCGGAGAAGAAGCCCTTAAACAGGCTAAAAACGCGGTCTATGATGTGGCTGTCCTTGATATCAAAATGCCCGGCATCAGCGGACCCCAACTGAAGAAAAAATTATTCACCCTACATCCAAACTTGAAATTTATTTTTGTAACCGGCCACGGGGCTGTTGAAAAATCAGATGAGGATGGCTCTGAAAAAGACATCTACCTTTCAAAACCCTTGGATCTTGATTTTCTGATTGAAACCGTCCAAGAGCTGATCCAGACCCGGTGATGTTTGCCTGACGGATTAATGCAAAACCCAATGGGAGGCCCTATGAACGACGCACTCAACGATATGAATGCCGAAAGCCTTAAATTTTTTGGAAAAGTCAATGCCAGTATTTCCCACGAATTAAAGAACATCCTGGCCATTATCTCGGAAACTGCCGGTTTTTTAAATGATTTAACAGAACTGGCCAAGCAGGGAAAAGAGCTCAAACTGTCATTGCTTGAAAATTGCAGCAACAGCATTGCAGAAGAGATTCAGCGCGGATTCACGACCATCAAACAAATGAACCGGTTTTCCCACAGCGTGGATGTGGCGGTGATGGATGTTGATCTTTTGGACATTCTGGATTTGATGATCGGGTTAACCGGTTTTTTAAGCTTTGCCGGCAAGGTCCGGATTGAAGACAAGGATCAAAAATTCGAAACCATAACAACCTGCCCGTTTCTTCTTCAGAATCTCCTATACCGGATCCTGTGTTTTGCCTACGAATGTGCAGGTCCCGAGGGTGAGATCCGCCTTCGCCTTTCCCCGGAGAAGGACAAGGGAATCCTTCTTAGGTTTATAAATTCCGGTCAAATGCCGGTTGAAAAATTTCCTGATGAGAAAATAAAACAAACAGCGGATTTGCTGGGAGTGGAATTCAAAAAAAATAATTCTTTTTATGAACTTAATATGCTTATCCCTTATACTTGTGATAAAATAAAAGATGTCGAAAAAAACCAATAATGTTCAATATCCATGTCGAAAAGAATACTAATATAAATAATGGTAATATAGGAGGATATCATGGAAGGAATGGAAAAAATCCATCTGCTGATGGTGGATGATGAGGTAAAATTTTTACAGACCATTACTGAACGACTGAAATTAAAATTCTTTGACATCACCTCGGCAACAAATGGAAAAGAAGCCATTGCAGCCGCAGAAAAAGGACGGTTTGATGTTGCCGTCATCGATCTTCAAATGCCCGGCATTGACGGTGTACAAGTCCTTGAAATACTGAAAAAAAATCATAAATATCTGGAGGTTTTGATTCTTTCCGGTCACGCCACCATCGAAACCGCTGTGACCTGCACAAAGCTGGGCGCCTTTAAGGTTCTTGAAAAACCCTGCGATTTTGACAAACTGGTTGAAGCCATCAAAGAAGCCTATGAAACAAGGCTGAAAAAGAAATTTGAGCACGATGAAATCAGAATCAAACAAATTCAGGCTTTGGCCCTGGGACAATCCCCTTTAGGCATATTAAAGGAACTGGCCAAAATGGATGAGGCAGAAAAATAAATCAGCCAGAGGGAATGGTCCTTATTCCGGAATGGCGGTTAATTCACTAGCGCGGACAATTTCCACCTTGTTTTTCAGTTTTGGCAACTCCTTTGACAGGGCCAGAAGGGTCGCCTTATAAGGATGGCCGATGCCGACGGCCGAACCGTGTTTTTTTGCCAGGCTGACAAGCTCTCTTAATTGTCCGGCAATGTATTCAGTTTCCTGACGATTATCAAGGAAAACATCCCGGTGAGCAAATTTGAGTTTTAAGAGCCTTGCCGATGCCTCGGCCTGGGATTTCAAAGAGGTTCTAGAATCAATAAAAAACAGGTTTTCCTTTTTAAGAATAGTAAATATCTGATTCATCTGATCCGAATGGGTTGTCAATTCAGATCCCATATGGTTATTGACCCCTACTACATAAGGAACGTCCCTGATATTTCTTTTAACCTGATCCAAAAGATCATCCGGCGGCATGGTGGACAGGATGGCCCCGGGGCCGGGGTCAACGCTGGGATGATCCACTGGCTCCATGGGCAGATGAAGCATGATCTCGGCCCCTCTTGAATGCAGGTCCTCAGTGATATCCCTGCCAAAAGGAGAAAACGGCAGGATGGAAAAGGTAAGGTTTGAATTAAGTTCAATGAATTCCCGGGCCATTTTTTTATCATATCCGATATCATCGATGATAATCGCAATTCTGGGGACACCCTTGGGCTTTGGGAGCGGCTTTTCCACAACCGACTCATCTACCCCTTCAAACACCTCATATTTGATGGGTTTTTCCTTCGCGGGCGTTTCAGGTACGGACTCTTCCGAAATGCGTTTTACCGTTTTTTCCTTCAAGCCTTCAGCCTGGGTTTTGTCTCTGGGTTCAACCATATCTTCTTGAACAGGTTTTATTTTGGAAGGGGCTACAGGTTTTTGGACGATCTGTTTTTTTTCAGGCCGGCCCGGATGAAAAAACAGATCTGCGATCATTGCTGCGGTAAGGCAAACGGAAACAAGAATGGCAATCCCCACCAGGACCTTTTTCAATTCGGTGACGACTATAGGTGTCTTCTTTTTAGAAGTTCCGGGCTTCTTTCGGGGGGCCGGCCTTTTCTTGGGGCCGGCCTTGTTTTTACTTACCATTTAAATTGCTGAAGACTCCGTAGCTGATCAGAATATCAAGGGCTCTTTTGACCTGTGCGTCATGCAGAAGCTGATCCGTATCAAGCAGTCGTTGGATTTTTTTAGGCTGTGTTTTGGTCTTGTCCGATGGTTCTGCCTGTTCCGGTTGCAGGCTGTTTTTCAGGTCTTTTTCCTTTAGCATCCGGTCAAAGGCAGACGTCTTTTTTTCTTTTTCTTCAAGGATTTCATATGCCACTTCAATATCAGGAACTATGCCTTTGGCCTGGATGGAGCTTCCATTGGGTGTATAATACCGCGCGATGGTATATTTAATTCCGTAACCGTCTTTTAAAGGCCGGACCGTCTGTACGGACCCTTTCCCAAAGGATGTTGTTCCAAGGATCAAGGCCCTGGAGTGGTCCTGCAAGGCACCGGCCAGAATTTCAGAGGCTGAGGCAGACCCGCCGTTGATCAGAACGACGACAGGGTATTTCCGGTCATCATCGCCTGCCGTTGCTTTGAACACCTGGGAATTGCTTTCCTGTTTTCCTTTGATGGAAACAATGTCTCCTGTGCCAAGAAACAGATCTGAAATTTTTACCGCCTGATCCAGGAGACCGCCGGGATTATCTCTTAAATCCATAACAAGGCCTTTCAGATTCTTGTTTTCGGCTTCAATGCGCGCCAGGTGAGTCTTGATATCATCCAAAGTATTCATCCGGAAATTGGTAATCCGAAGATATCCGAATCCGGGTTTCAGGGTTGCACTTCTGACGCTTTCCATTGGAATCAGATCCCGGTTGATGGAAAAATCCAGGGACTCGGGTTCTCCTTCTCTAATCACTGTAATATGAACAGGTTTGTTCCGAGGCCCCCGCATCATATTCACTGCTTCCCAGAGTTCCATGTCTTTGGTGGATTTTTCATCGATCCGAAGAATCATATCACCGGCCAGGATACCGGCTTTATAAGCCGGGGTTCCTTCAAT
>JAABTB010000155.1 GCA_011390085.1 Desulfobacula sp. | reverse complement strand
GGTGTTGATATTCACTTTTGATGCAGCTTTTGATGGGTTGCACAAATATTCCATCCGCTCTAATTCCTGAATCCGTTTTTCCAATTCTTTATAGGTGGGTTTATACGGCATAATTTTTATCTTTGATTCCACTACCTTTTCTAATTGTGATTTGCAAAATATATAATCTGCCGGTTATTTAACAATTCAAATTGGTTCTGTAAAAGTAAATAATGATAATGCCAAATTTTTTAACAAATCAAAGAGACTGCAACAGTCTATCAGTGCCAGGATCTTACCCAGAGCTTAACCATCGAATTGCCTTGTCAGATTATTGAACGGGTTGAAAGGTATGCCAAAAAGAATGTAATGGATTCGGCTGGAGTATTGATTGAGGCTCTGGATAGTTTTTTGAGGAAGCAGGGATGATTTTGATTTAGATACCCCTTGAGTTTTTCGGATAGAAAGCGTAAATTTTTCAACAAACTAAATAAAACATTGGGTTTATTTGAGAACTGATTTTGTGACTAACCGCTATGCCCTGCCGGGCGCAACAAAACATGAAAGTTATGAGAGGTAAGGAATGAGTATTGATAGTGGGATAACTTCTCACAACTCATAACGCACTACTTTCATATAAAATTGTGCCCGTCAAGGTCAAATATTTACAAATGATTCCAAACAGACCCCAAAAGCCCTGAATGGCGAACAGCCGGATGAAAACTCACGGCCGATAGATTGAAACGATAAATTGCAATTTATTGTAAATCCAAAGGATGGAAGATGATAAAAGGATTTAATGAAAAATGGACAGATCTGTTAAAAGCAAATTTTGCTTTAACAGATCTTACACCCAAGCCCATCCTTAGGCGCCTGATGATCCCGCTGACTATGGTTCTGGTCTTGCTGCTCGTTGGGTTTGCCACCATGATGTCCCTTCAGCAGAACAACCATTTGAATGCATCCAGTCAATGGGTATTGAAGGAGGCTACCGTTGAATTGTACCGGTCACTGGCTGAACAGTCCAGATCTCTGGCTGCAGTTGAAGCGGTTTTGATCCAGGAAAAACGCTTGCAGAAATTGCTCGGATCTCAAGACCGGCAAGGGCTTCTGGACGTTTACAGGCCGGTGTTTACCAAACTGAAAACCGACTATGCCCTCACTCATTTTTATTTTATGGATATGCGTCGCATCTGTCTTTTGCGTGTCCATAAACCGGAAGAATATGGGGATCGCTTCGACCGATTCACAGCCCTGGAAGCCGAACTTACAGGGAAAACCGCATCGGGCATCGAAATAGGTCCATTGGGAACCTTCACCCTGCGGGTGGTTCAGCCGGTTTTTGACGGCCAAACCCTCATTGGTTATCTGGAACTGGGGAAGGAGATTGAAGATATTCTATCCGGTATTTATGAAAATACAGGGATAGACTTGGCAGTGACCCTTAAAAAGAGCACTCTGAATCGGGATGCGTGGGAAGCCGGCATGGTCATGCTCCATCGTGAGGCTGACTGGAATCGTTTTCCCCAAGATGCCGTCATTTACTCGACCTTTTCCCGCTTCCCGGACGAATTCGGACCCTTTGTCGGGGAAAAAGGGCATGGGCATGGCAAAATCACCGCCGAGACTAGGTTTAATAATGCCAAATGGCGGGTCATGGCTGTACCCCTTCATGATGCATCCGGGGGTGAAGTGGGGGATCTGCTATTGATGCACGATATTTCGGGCCTGACAGCAGCCCACAAAAAATTTATGATATCCACGATAGGGTCCTCAATAGGGCTTTTCACGATTCTGTTCATTTTTTTCTTTATTCTGCTGCGCGGCACCGATGCAGGCATACGATCTCAGCAGACGGATTTGAGGGCCTCCCTTTCCCTGTTGAATGCATCTTTGGACGCCACTGCCGACGGTATTCTCATTGTTGACAGGGAAGGCATCCCTGTAAAATGGAACCGGAAGTTTATCTCACTTTGGAAAATTCCAGAAAAATTGGTAACGATGAAAAAAGGCCGAGAAATTCTCTCTTATGCCGCCCGGCAGATGAGTCGCCCGGAAAAATTTATGGCCAACGTCATGGAAATATATCATCATCCTGAAAAAACAAGTTATGATGAACTTGAGCTTTTGGATGGGCGTATTTTTGAACGCTATTCCCAGCCCCAAGAAGCAGACCGGGAAATTATAGGCCGGGTATGGTCCTTTCGTGATGTAACCGAACGCAGGCAGGCCAGAAACAGCCTGAGGGAGAGCCAATTATTTTTCAGCTCACTGCTGCAATCCATTCCGGCGCCTGTTTTTTTTAAAGATTGTGAGGGACGCTATCAGATATTGAATCAGGCATTTGAGACATTTTTCGGCATGAAAAAAGAAAACCTGATCGGGAAATCGGTTTTTGATATCAATCCCATAGAATTGGCCAGAATATATCATGAAAAAGACGCTGAGCTGTTCGATCATCCCGGCAGGCAGGTCTATGAATCAAAAGTAAAGACCGATAAAGGAGAAATTCGACAGGTCGTTTTCCATAAAGCATCCTTGACCGATAAATCCGGGGCCGTGACCGGACTTATCGGTGTGATTCTGGATATTACCGAGCGCAAGCAGGTCGAGGAAGACCTTCTTGAAACAAACCAGCTTCTTGAAGCCGAAACCACCCGTGCAAACATAATGGCGGCTGAAGCTGAGATGGCCAATATTGCCAAGAGTGAATTTCTGGCCAATATGAGCCATGAAATCCGTACCCCCATGAACGGGATCATCGGCATGACCGGGCTATTACTCGATACCGGACTCAATGATGAACAACTGCATTATACCGAAATTGTTCGCGCCAGCGGCGAGTCTCTTCTGGCCATCATTAACGATATTCTTGATTTTTCTAAAATCGAGGCCGGCAAACTGGAATTGGAAGTCCTGGATTTTGATCTTCAGGTTTTACTGGACGATTTTGGCGCTACCATGGCCCTGAGAGCCCATGAAAAAAAACTGGAATTGATCTGCAGCCCAGACATAGAGGTACCGACCCTGCTTCGGGGTGATCCGGGAAGGCTACGCCAGATTCTCACCAATCTGACAGGCAATGCCATCAAATTCACCCCTTCAGGGGAAGTGGTAATCCGTGTCTCCATGGTCTCTGAAACACCGGATAAGACTATGATCCTTTTCTCTGTAAGCGATACGGGCATTGGTATCCCGGAGGACAAATTTAATCTCTTGTTTGATAAATTCTGCCAGGTAGATGCTTCGACCACGCGCCAATTTGGAGGCACAGGCCTTGGATTGACGATTTCCAAACAACTGGCCGAGCTGATGCAAGGGCAAATCGGTGTAAAAAGCATATTGGGGAAGGGATCAGAATTCTGGTTCACGGCTGTATTAGACAAACAGGCCCAGGCGGTAAAAATGAGAGCTCTTCCATCCTCAGACCTGACAGGTGTTCGGGTATTAATCGTGGATGACAATGCCACCAACCGGGAAATTTTATCCAAGCGTCTATTTTCATGGGGTATGCGCCCGGTGGAAGCCGGAGACGAACCTTCGGCATTAAACGCTCTATTCAGGGCCTTGGATGAAAGTGACCCCTTCCCGATTGCCGTGATTGCCATGCAGATGCCGGGCATGGATGGTGAAGCCCTGGGACATGCAATCCAGGCAGACCCACGTCTGGCAGAAACCCGTATGGTGATGCTGACGTCACTGGGAGTCCGGGGGGATGTCAAACGCTTTGCCGAACTGGGCTTTGCCGGCTACCTGACCAAACCGGCACGGCATCAGGAACTTCGAGGGGTACTGTCTCTGGCACTGTCAAAAAAAGGAAAAGCCACACCGCAGACCATCACGACACGCCACACCGTCCGTGAAGCGCTCAATCTGTTCGCCCACAACAAAGCTCGCATCTTGCTGGCCGAGGATAATATGATCAACCAGCAGGTGGCCCTTGGTATCTTGAAGAAACTGGGCTTGGCCGCCGATGCCGTGGCAGACGGACAGGAGGTTATCCATGCCTTGGAATCCATACCCTATGATCTGGTGCTGATGGATGTGCAGATGCCGGTGATGGATGGTTATGAGGCCACCCGTCAAATCCGCAACCCGCAATCCCCGGTCCTTGATCATGCCATCCCTGTTATTGCCATGACGGCCAATGCCATGGCCGGAGACCGGGAAAAATGTCTGGAAGCAGGTATGAACAGCTATGTGCCCAAGCCGATTGATCCCTTATCGCTGGCAAATGAACTGGAAAAATGGCTTCACAAAAAACCTGCCGAAAAGACAATCCCTGGAGGGCCGGCAGACTCTCCACCGAAAATTTCTTCTTCAACCGATATTTTCAATCGTGAAGAATTCCTGGAACGTGTTCTGGGCGACAAAGAACTGGCCGAAATCATTATTAAAGAATTTCTATCGGATATACCAGTTCAGATAAACACCATGAAAACCTTTATAGAGCAGGCGAATGCGGATCAAGCCGGCGCTCAGGCGCATAAAATCAAAGGGGCGGCCGGAAACCTTTCAGCCGGTGTCCTCCAAGACATTGCCCATGCCATGGAAAAAGCAGGGAAAGCAGATGATATGGAAAGTTTGAAACGCCTGATACTGAAATTGGAAAAAAGCTTTGATGAACTGAAAACCGTCATGGAGAAAGCAACAAATGAAAATCCTGATTGCTGAAGATGATAGAACATCTCGCAGCATTTTATCTGCTATATTGAAAAAATTGGGCCACGAACCCATCGCTGTTGAAAATGGGAATGCAGCCTGGGACATCATGCAGGAAATCGATGCCCCGCATCTTGCCGTCCTGGATTGGGAGATGCCGGGGATAGATGGCGCTGCCCTGTGTCGACGGCTTCGAGAACAGGAGCGAAAGGAATCCTTGTACCTTATCCTTCTCACTGCCAGAACAGATATCGGGGATATCGTCCAGGGGCTGGAAGCCGGCGCAGATGATTATATGATCAAACCCTTTAACAATGCCGAACTGCAGGCCAGAATCAATGCAGGATGCCGCATGATAGCCCTGCAAAACAAAATGATGGAACAGGAGAAACTCAAAGGCGTTCTCGAAATGGCCGGGGCGGTCTGCCATGAGCTGAATCAGCCCTTACAGGTAGTGTCCGGCCTCGCTGAAATGCTTTTCATGGATATGGACGCTCGTGATCCAAACCATGACACCTTGAAAACCATAAAGGATCAAATCGGCCGCATCGGAGAGCTGACCCGTAAAATTATGGGGATTACCCGTTATGAGTCCAAAGACTATCTGAAAAGAAAAATTGTTGATATCGAGCAAGCTGCCCGGGATGAATATGATGTATTCAAATGAATTTGTAAAGAAAGGTCCCGGGGTGACGGCCATCATCACCCCGGGTTGCTCATATGGGGTTAACCGACCACGACCAGAAGGTCGCCGGTTGATACATCGGCATTATTGGAAACGGCTATCTCTTTTACAGTCCCGTCAATGGGGCTGATAATATTGTTTTCCATTTTCATGGCTTCAATGACCAGGAGCACCTGCCCGGCTGAAACGCTATCCCCGACCTTGGCCATGACGGACATGACTTTTCCGGGGATGGGTGCGGTTATTCTTTCACCGCCGCCGGATACGGGAGCCGCCGGTTTCGGTGGAGCTGCGGCCGGTTTGGGGGCAGCAGGCTTGGGGGCGGCGGGTTTGGGAGCCTCTGCCCTGGGTGCGGGTCTCGGCGCAGGGGCTGAAGCCGGAGATGAAACAAGGCTTGAGCCGTCAATTCTGACGCGGTAGGGAACCTGGTTCACGGTTACATTGGCCATATTGCCTTGAATTAAACCGATTTCAACAGAAAAGGGCTGATCGTCGATGGAAAATGAATATACTGTCATATTGGGTCCTCACTTTTATTGTTTGCACGGCCAAGCGCATCCGCCCCTGACCATGAGTTGGTTTCAGCCTGTTAAACTTCCGTACCGGAGGTTTTTTGTAAATGCAAGATCGGAAGAGCGTC
>JAABTB010000154.1 GCA_011390085.1 Desulfobacula sp. | reverse complement strand
GACCCCTATTATCAGATCCTGGATGTCCGGTCCCGGGAAGAATACCTGGGTGAAAAACCCAATCTGGGGCTGGACGGTACGGTGCTCAAGCTGGGACATATCCCGACCGCAACCAACAGCGACTACACCCTCAACTGGACCACCCCCGATATCAAGACAATCAAACCTTACGAGGCATTACAGGAACTTTACAAAGGTCTCAATCCCGATAAGGCGGTCATCACCTACTGCCATTCGGGCAGGCGCGGATCATTCGGATATTTTATGCTCCGGCTGATGGGTTTTGAGGATGTGCGGCTGTATGAGCCATCCTGGATGGAATGGGGCAATAATCGTTCTTTCTATCCTGTTGAAACAAAGGAAAACGTTCTCAAAGGGGATACCCTGCCGGGGAAGGCATCCTCCGGCGTCAACAGTCGGGAAACGATAACCCCAAAAAGCGGCAAGACCGCTGAATCCGGAGGCGGCAGCAGTTCCAAAAGCGGGTACGCCTCCTGTGGAGGATAACGGCCATGGAATACCGGAATAAACAGCGCATTCCTTATTGGAATTGGGTCCCGGCTGCATTTGCCCTGTCAGGCATCATTCTCTTTATTTTTGCCACCTACGGGCCCCCGGCCTCGTCCAGCGGATTTGTCAGTCTCCTCAAAGGCTTTTTTGAGTGGGCGGCACCGGACTATATAGCGGCCAAGGCCCACTACCAATTTATCCCCGGACCCGGCTCCTGGATTTTTGCCTTTGTGCTGGGCATGGCCGGCGGCGGTTTTATTGCCGGACGGACATCCAGGGACATCCCGGTGCGGGACATGCCGCCCATCTGGGTGAAACGGTTCGGTGCCGGCCGGGCAAAACGATATGCAGCCACTTTTTTTGGCGGGTTCCTGATTCTCTTTGGATCACGGCTGGCCGGCGGCTGTACCCTGGGGCTTTTTATCTCCGGGTCAACGCAACTGGCCATCAGCGGTATTTATTTCGGAGTTGTCATTTTTGCCGTGGCCATGCTCACTGCCCGGCTGATTTTCGGGAAGGTTGCAGAAAAGGAGGATATCCAATGACAAATATCTGGTTGGGACTTTTTTCAGGCATTGCCTTTGGATTTGTCATCCAGCGCATCGGCGCCACCGACGCCCATCGAATGGCCCGATCGCACCTGATGCTGGATGCGGATATCCCCCGGTTCATGGTCCTGGCCGTCGCCTTGTCTGCCGTGGGCCTTTTCGGGCTCCAGTCCGTCGGCGTGGGGCGCCTCCTGCCTCTTCCCACCAGCATTGTTGCCACGGGGCTGGCCGCAGTCATTTTCGGCATCGGGTGGGGTCTGACCGGGTATTGTCCCGGCACCACCTGGGCGGCTGCCGGCGAAGGCCGTATGGATGCGGTCTTTGCCCTTTTGGGCGGTCTGGCCGGCGCAGCCCTTTTCGCCCACTTGCACGAGACTCTGATCCCTATTTTATACGATCCCACCAATGCAGGCCGGATTACCCTGACAGACCTGTTCGGTAATCAGGCTGTCGCCGTTGCGGTGCTGGCCACAGGTTTCGGCCTGTGCACCTGGGGCATCGGAAAGCTGTGGAGGCATGATAATGATGAAAAAAATACCTGACCCAAAAAAAGAAAACCCGGTACAAAAATTAAGTCCAAAAACGGTTTTCCATTATTTTGAAGAATTGACCAAAATCCCCAGATGTTCGGGAAATGAAAAGCAGGTAAGCGATTACCTGGTGCATTTTGCAAAAGAGAAAAAACTTGACGTCTTTCAGGATAAAGCGCTGAACATCATTATCAAAAAGCCGGGAACCGCCGGATATGAAATCTCTCCTCCGGTTATTATTCAGGGCCATATGGACATGGTCTGTGAAAAATCAGAAAAATCCGATCATGATTTTTTAAAGGAGCCGATCTCCTTAAAGATAGATGGAGATTTTTTGCGGGCAACCGGCACAACCCTTGGCGCCGATAACGGAATCGGCGTGGCCTATGGAATGGCCATACTGGATTCAGAGGATATTCCCCATCCGCCTTTAGAGCTTCTTGTCACGACGGAAGAAGAGACCGGTATGTATGGTGCTGCTGCGTTAAAAGCAGAGCATCTCACGGGAAAGATGCTCTTAAATATTGATGCGGAAGAAGAGGGTGTTTTCTTTGTCAGTTGCGCCGGAGGCCTGATTTTTACAAGCGAATTCAACACGGATTGGGAGGAATCCTCAGGCAAGGGCCTTTGCATAAAAATTTCAGGTTTGAAAGGCGGGCACTCAGGCTTGGAGATCATCCGGCAAAGAGCAAACGCGATAGCGCTTCTGGGGAGAATCCTGGATGCGGCAAGAAAAACAGGCGATTTTCATATTGCCGCCGTTTCCGGAGGGTCCAAACATAACGCTATTGCGGGAAAAGCCGAGGTGACGGTTGCTGCCGACGTCCTTACTCTTAAAAAAATCAAAGCCGTGGTAATGGATTTATTCAGGGAGATGAAAAAGGAATTTGCTGCCGTAGACCCGAAGCTCAAGGTATCGGTTGCTTCTGTTGACACTGTTGCGATGAAGCTTGACAGGGTCTCTACGGAAAGACTGATCGACTTTCTTTTGATTGTGCCCGACGGCGTTCAGTCCATGAGCAAGGATCTGGAAAATCTCGTGGAGAGCAGTCTTAATCTCGGCGTACTCGAACAGTCGGAAAAATCCATCAAGATCATCATTTCCGTGAGGAGTTCCGTTGATTCCATATTGGAAGAAATCACCCGCGGGCTTGAAAGTCTGGCAAAGAGGGTCAACGCCAAAAGCTCCCGGAGCGGTGAGTATCCTGCATGGCAGTATGAACCCGATTCCCGGATAAGGGATCTGTGCCTGAGTGTTTACAAAGAGACTTTTGGCAGGGATGCAGAGATCCGGGCCATTCACGCAGGGCTTGAATGCGGGCTGCTCAAGGAAAAAATGCCGGATACGGGTATGATCAGTTTCGGGCCGAACCTTTATAATGTCCACACGCCTGATGAGCATCTCAGCATCAGTTCGACAGCCAATGTGTGGGTGTTCTTAAAGGCGGTCCTCGCAAAATTAAAATAAGGCAGGAGAATCATCATGGCAAAAGAAAAGCAGCCGGCCAAGAAATATGAATTGTCCAAAGCCGCCTACGGGGGTGCGCCCGGAGACGAGTATGTGCCTTATATTCCAACGACAGAAGCAATGCCTGAACTGACGGGGTATTCCATCATTATCGGTATCCTTTTTGCTCTCATATTTGCTGCTGCCAATACTTACCTCGGCCTCAAGGTAGGCCTGACCATCTCTGCGGGCATACCCGGCGCTATTCTGGCCACAGGCCTTCTGAAAGGACTTTTCAGAAGGAATAATATATTGGAAGCCAACATGGTCGCCTCTCTTTCCGCCATGGGCGAGTCCATTGCGGGCGGCATCATCTTTGTTCTCCCGGCACTGATCCTCCTGGGTTTCGGCCTGAGCATCATGACGGTGGTCATCGTTACCATCATCGGCGGCCTCATGGGTGTGTTCTTCATCACCCCCGTCAGACGATATCTGATTGTTGAAGAGCATGGCAAGCTCATTTATCCGGAATCCATGGCGGCGGCAGAGGTTCTGGTTACGGGAAGTGAGGGCGGCGGCGGATTCAGGACTGTGCTTCTGGGTATGGGGGTTGGTGCCGTGTATAAGATATTCTCCGGCGGATTCAGATTCTGGAGCGAGACTGCATCTTATACCATCCATGCCTATCAGGGAACCATGATCGGTATCAATACCGTTGCTTCCCTGATGGGGGTCGGCTTCATCGTCGGGACAAAAACTTCCATTCTGATGTTTGGCGGATCTGTTATCGCATGGCTGGGGCTTATCCCCTTGATTAAATTTCTGGGTGCGCAAATGGCAGCGCCTCTTTTTCCTTCCACAATCCCAATTGCGGAAATGGGGGCATTTGACGTCTGGTCCAGTTATATTCGATATATCGGCGCCGGAGCCGTTGCAACCGGCGGCTTCATCTCCCTTGTGAAATCTCTTCCCACCCTCATCAGCAGCTTTAAACAGGCGATTGCGGGAATGCGGAAGGATACCACCCAAACCGTGAGCCGGATGGACCTTGAAGCACCTCTCACCTGGGTCATTGCAGCGGCCGTGTTGGGGTTTTTATTGACCTGGTTTGTTCCCGTCATCGGCGGCGGTTGGGTCGGCTCTCTTCTTGGCGTCCTGTTCAGTTTTTTCTTTGCCGTGGTATCGGGCAGAATGGTGGGTCTTGTCGGCGCATCCAACAATCCCGTATCCGGCATGACCATTGCAACTCTTCTCATCGTCACGACGGTCCTGAAACTTCTGGGAAATACCGGAGATCCCGGCATCAAGACCGCACTGATGATCGGCGGGGTTGTCTGCGTGGCCATTGCCGTAGCCGGCGGCACGGCACAGAGCCTTAAGACCACGTTTATCATCGGCGGCACACCTAAAAAGGTTCAGCTCGGCATGTTTTTGGCGCTTTCACTGGCATCCGTTGCAGCGGCAGGCACCTTGATCCTGTTGAACTCGGCCTATGGCATCGGAGATGCGGCCGTTCCCGCGCCCCAGGCAACGCTGATGAAAATGATCGTTGAAGGCATCATGACGGCCAAGCTGCCGTGGACCCTGGTATTTATCGGTGTGGCCCTGGCCGTATTCTGCTTTATGGCCAAAATTCCAATTCTTGCCGTGGCACTGGGCATTTACCTTCCCATCGGCCTGACAGCCGCCATATTTTCCGGAGGCATTGTCAGAGAAATGGTAGAACGAAAAACAAAGCCCGTCCCCAAAGGAGAGGACAAGGTAATCGAACAGGATAAGGCTGCAAAAGACGGCAAGGCATTTGAAAAGGGATCCCATGTTGAAATGGACAGGGCCGTCGAAAAGGGCATTTTGCTGGCGTCTGGGCTTGTGGCTGGAGACGCTCTGGTCGGCATCGTGATCGGGATATTTGCCGCCGTTGGAACGGATATCGCCTTTGGACTCAACCTTTTCCCGGTTATTGCAAACAGCAATCTAACGGCATTTGTGATGTTTCTGTTGCTTTCAATCTGGGTGTTTATATATGCCGTAAGAAAGGAGTAGCCAAAATGACTCCGCAAAACCAGACAAAGGATGATTATAATTTTATCCTCTATGTACCCGAAATCCTCCATCGCAAATACAAAGTGACTTATTCGCATAAGGTCGTTCTGGAATTCGAGATCAATCCCGTCAAACGGCTGATGGGCAGGCTTGTGAATAAAGAGCCGGTTTCAGATCTTGAGTTGGACGAACTTTCTTCATCGGCATGGCTCAGTATGGACGGAACGCGAAGCATCCTGGATATCATCCGGATCCAGAGCAAAAAAACCGGGGACGATATTGATGAGGCGGCCAGAAGAATCGTTCAGTTTATGCGATATATTGCAACCAGAGGCTGGATTAAATTTAAACCGGCCCCGAAAAACCCGGATTGATCTAACCGAAAAGGGAAAATATGAAAAAAACATATGATGTGGCCATTATCGGGGCCGGTACAGCCGGACTGACGGCCCGGGAAGAAATCTCTAAGTACACGGACAATTATGTGGTGATTGATGGCGGGACACTGGGAACCACCTGTGCCAGGGTCGGGTGTATGCCGTCCAAATCCTTGATTGCCATTGCAAATGCATATCATTCCCAACAGGGCCTTGAAGTCTTGAACCGTGAAGATACCAAACCGGGCTTACCGGATGGTGCAAAGGTCATGGGCCGTGTCCGTCGGCTCCGGGATGGGTTCGTCAGCGGTGTAACAAAAGATATCGAGTCGTGGAGAGATCATCTGATACAAAAACATGCCCGGTTCATTGACCCGAATACCCTTGATCTGGGAGATGAAATCCTTCATGCGGATAAGATCATTATTGCTGCGGGTGCCAAACCCGTTATCCCGGAACCCTGGCGGAAATATGCAAAATATCTCATCGATACGGACCAATTGTTTGAGCTTGAAACCCTTCCCCGCAAAATGG
>JAABTB010000153.1 GCA_011390085.1 Desulfobacula sp. | reverse complement strand
CTGTCATGATGACCGGTGGCGTGGCAAAAAACACCGGCATGGTGGCGGCCCTTGAAAAACGTCTGGGAATGCCCCTCATTATCGGAACTTTTGCCCAGGAAAACGGGGCCATCGGGGCTGCCGTGCTGGCATCCGGGCTTTAATGGAAAGGCGTATCATGAACCGTTTATTCATATCCCGTATCCTTATTTTCCTTTTGGTTCCGGTTTTATTTTTCCCGGTCCGGGCATTTTCCAAAAACCCTTCCGAACTTCAAACCTTCCAGGTCTTCTTTGAAAACGACCTGTTCGGTGATACGGACAAATACTATACCAATGCCGTCCAATTGAGCTGGCTCTCCAAGGATCTGAAACAATATAAAGATGATGTGCGGCTTCCGGAATGGGCCTTTCCCATTATCCAGGCCATCCCTTTTTCCGGTGATCCCAACAGCACCCATAATATCGGCATTGTTCTGGGCCAGCAGATTTTTACGCCCAATGATATCCAGATTACCACCCTCATCGAAAACGACCGGCCCTATGCCGGATTTCTATACAGCGGCCTTGCCCTGCACAGCAAAACAAAAACGGTTCTGGATACCCTTGAAATCCTCATGGGCGTTGTCGGGCCTGCGGCCAAGGCTGAATTCTCACAGAACAAGGTCCATGAACTCCGGGATATTCCCACGGCCAAAGGCTGGGAGAATCAGCTTCACAATGAACCGGCCTTGAGTCTTTCCTGGCAGCGCAAATGGCGGTTGCACAGGTATGAATTTTTTGAATATTTGGAATATGACCTCATTTCCCATTCCGGGATGACCCTCGGGAATGTGAGAATATCCGGGTTTGCCGGGGCAGAAATCCGCCTGGGCCATAATATCCCCCTGGATTTCGGGTCGGATATCATCCATGCAGGCGCCGGCATCAGTGCTCCGGTCATTGAAAATTCAGCGCCGGGCTGGAAAAACTTCGGCTCCCATATATTTTTAAGCTCCCAGGTGGAGGCCGTGGGCCGGGACATCTTCCTGGACGGAAATACCTTTGAATCCAGCCCTGATGTTGATAAAAAGCCTCTGGTGGCGGATATTTCAGCCGGTTATGCCTTCAGCTTTGATACCATCAAAATCACCTACCGCCATCTTTTCAGGACCAAGCAATTTGACGGTCAGGAAAAAGGTCAGGTCATCGGGTCACTGACTTTGACGGTCTCCTTCTAAACGGCGATTTCCATGTCCAACCTGTATTAAAGGCTGAATCGCCCCAGTTCTTTTTTCAGATCTCGCCAATCCGGTATAAACCGGTCCATAAATCCTTTGAACCTTGCATTATGACCTCTTTCCAGGAGATGAACCATTTCATGGACGGTCACATATTCAAGAAACCGGGGGGGAAGATGAATCAGGCTCAGGTTCAGCCATATCCGGGCCGCATTGATATTACAGCTTCCCCAGCGGGTTTTCATTTTCCGGACGCCGAACTGACGAATTATAACCCCTATCAGGGGCTCCCATTTTTCAAGAATAAGGGGGACGGCCTTTTGTATTTCTTTCCGGCACCAGCCGTCAATCAGACTTTGCCGGTCAAAAAGAGTGGAACCGGGCTTTACGATCAACTGAATATACTCATCCCTGAAAATACATGAAGGCTTCTCCTGTTCCTGCTCCATCACGCTCAGGGGGTAAGCCTTTCCTTGAAACAAAAAGTTTTCACCGGTAACATAGGTTTTTTCAGGAGCGGGCTGCCTTGCCGTTCGTTTATTCACCTGCCGGATAATCCAGTCTTTTTTTGACAGGATGGCCTGATTCAGGATTTCAGGATCAAGGTGGGCCGGAGCGGAGACAAGAATGGTCTGCTTTTGGAGATACACCCTGAAATAAATATTTTTGATTCTCTTTTGAACAATTTCAACATGAAAATTGTCGAGATCGAGAAATAGCGGTTTCAATTTAAGGCGTGTTTTCTTTATCAGATGCCGGTTTCCGGGTTTTCATTCTCTGAACCAGGGCATCCACGGAATCCCCGTTGGGCGCCATGGCCATGGGATTGATCTCGATAATGGCTTCCCATTCTTTGATACAGCCCTCCAGATCATTCAGGTCATGCAGCAAGACAACCCCCTTATTAAACCGGGCCGTTTCAAAAGACGGGTCAATGGCAATGGCTTTATCAAACATTTCAATGGCTTTCTGCGGTTGATTATTCCTGCGGTACATGGTTCCAAGATCCGTTATCACCCCTATTCTTCCAGGTTCAATGGCCAGGGATTTTTCATAGGCGTCAATGGCGTTCTGCGCCTGGTCCGAATCATAAAACAGATTCCCGACCTTGGTCCAGGCTTCCGCATCATCGGGATGGGTTTTAAGATATTCCTGAATCTCGGAAATTTTGGCCGACAATTCCATGGAAAGATCCGGATGTTCATCGGACTCTACCCTTTGCACCGATGCCGCGCCTTGCTCCTTGACGGAATTTCCCGGCGCCAGCTTAAAGGAGGAATACAGGGTGCCGCCCACGAATCCAATCGCCAGGCACGATACAATCGCAACGATCAGGGTCTGTTTTTTTACATAACCTTCAGGAATTATGTTTTTAGCAGGATTTATGTCTTTAGCGTTTGCCATAATCATTCCTTTTTCATATCCGTTTTGATGTATGAATCAAAAAGCCCTCAACCAATGATGGAAAAGGGCTTTTTTTTAACAGTCAATAAATGACGTATTCAGTCGAATAAAGTGTTTAACTACTCAACCGTTACATTTTTTGCAGCCGGGCCTTTGTTACCTTCTTCAATTTCAAATGTAACGTGATCGCCTTCTTTCAAAGACTTAAAACCCGCTGCATTAATGCTTGTGTGATGCACAAACAAATCTTTTCCGTTTTCCTGCTCAATAAATCCAAACCCTTTTGAGTCGTTAAACCACTTTACGATACCTTTAGCCATGCCGGCAATCTCCTATAAAAAATAAAATAATAATACTGTTCCCGTCTTGATGGTAATATCCCTTATTTTGCCTGGAAGGCACCATGGAAAGGAACCTGTGCGCTTTACATAAACCAGCGCAAGCTGGATCATAATATAGCCTCAGGAGAAAAAGTCAAGGCCTTTTTAGGGCATATCGTTCATTATTCGTCCTTTTCAGGCTTTTAAGACCTTTATTTTTCGTATGTCTTCGGATTTTCCCAGAATCATCAGAATATCACTGTCCTTAATTACAAAATCCGCATGGGGAACCAGAATGAAATTTTCCGGGACCAGTTCCTTGATGGCGATAATATGGATATTATACCGGGCTCTCAGGTTCAGGGTTTTCAAGCTCTTACCAATGAACTCCTTGGGAGGGTCCACCTGGACGAGGTCATAATCATCCGATAACGGAATAAAATCCATCACATTGGGCTGGGAAAGGCTCCTGGATACTCGTACCGCCATGTCCCGCTCAGGATGAATAATTTCGGTCGCCCCTACTTTTTTTAAAATTTTCCCATGATCTTCATCCTGGGCCTTGACCAGAATCTTTTTCACCCCGATTTCCTGTAAATAATTGCAGATCAATATACTGGTGCTGATTTTTGTTCCGGTTGAAACAATGACCCCATCCATATTTTCCAACCCCAGCACCTTTAGTTTCTCCTTGTCCGTGGCCTGAAGGACAACGGCTTCGGTGCAATAGGAATCAATGGCCTGGACCCTGGATTTATCCAGATCAATGGCAATGACCTCATTGCCGTCCTCATATAAGGCCTTGGCTGCAAAAAAACCGAAATTGCCAAGCCCTATGACTGCAAATTTTTTCATTCTGCTCCTTTCATCCGATCATCATATTCTCTTCAGAGTGCTCAATTCCGTTGGTGGGGCCTTTGCCGACAATGATATAGGAGAACGTCAGCACCCCCACCCTGCCGATGACCATCATGATAATGATCATGGACTTTCCCCATTCGCTGAGATCCGGTGTCGCACCCATGGATAAGCCCACGGTGCCGAAGGCCGAGACCGTTTCAAAAAAATACAAGAGAAAAGAACCCCTTGGCTGTTGAATGTCATGGCCTGTGATGGAATCGCCCACCAGCATCATTAAAATGACCAGGCCGATGATCCCGATGGAGACCAGAACCAGGGTGATGCTCCGGTTAACAGTCTCGGACGGAATACTCTTCTTAAAGAGATTAACCCGGGTTTTTCTTCGGATGCCGCTCAGGGTAAATCCCGTCAGCAAGGCCAAGGTCGTGGTTTTCACCCCTCCGCCGCAGGAACCGGGGGAGGCCCCGAAAAACATCAGAAAAATCATGATGATCAGGGTGGCATCTTTGAGTCCGCCGATGTCCATTGTATTAAATCCTGCCGTCCGGCAGGTAATGGATTGGAACAGGCAGGTCAGTATCCTGAAGCTCACGGGTTTCCCATCCAAAAAACCCTGCCGTTCCGTTATATAAATAAACAATGCCCCCCCGATGATTAAAACCAGGGTCGTCACCAGAACCGTCTTGGTTTGGACCGAAAATCTGAATCGTTTGATCCTGTGAAGCTTGAACCAGCTTTGCAGATCATAAAGCACAGGAAAGCCGATCCCTCCGATGATGATGAGGCAACAGACGACCGCATTTAAAAGATAGCTGTCGCCGTATTTCATCATACTGTCCGGGAACAAGGCAAATCCTGCATTGCAGAAGGCTGAAACCGAATGAAAAACCGCTTGAAAAACAGCCTGGCCAAAACCGAATTCCCGGCTCCAGTGAAGGGTTAAAAATACAGCCCCCAAAAATTCTACGCCCAAGGTCATCAAAACAATGTTCCTGACCAGATTGAAAATATCTTCCCTGGGCTGGGACGAAAACAGGCCCTGCATGGCCATTCGCTGATGAAAGGAAATTCTCCTGCCCATCCAGTGAAACAAGGCCACGGAAATGGTCATGATACCCAGCCCGCCGATCTGGATCAGGGCCAGGATAACCCATTGGCCGAAAACCGTAAAAGCGGTTCCTGTGTCCATGACAATCAGTCCCGTCACACAGACTGCCGAGGTTGCCGTAAACAATGCATCTATCCAGGGTATGGTATGGGCGGTGGTGGAAGCGGGTATTTTCAACAGAACCGTGCCCGAGAGAATCACCAGAAAAAAACTGAGCAGGATAAGCGTGGCCGGATTCAGCTTCAGGATGCGACTGCGAAGATTCATATGCTTGTCCCTGAATTGATTAAATATTCACAGTGAAGATGATTCAGGGTTTCACACACTTCGTGCAACCTTTTCCCTCCCAATACCATCCGGTTCATATATGCACCGCAAACCGTCAACTCCTCTTGATCATCACTCCCGACACGATTGAGGGCCGGGCATAGTTTTTTAATCATTTCCCGAATAAACAGGGAAGGGTCTCCCCTCTTGACAAGGTCTTTTATCCGGTTCAAGTCGATGATTATATCCGCTTTATAGCTTTTAAACAAGGTCACGCCGCTTTCCTGAAGGGTTACCATCATTTCACGGTGAATCGTTTCCATAAGAACAATCACCGGGATTTCCTTTATCATATCTTTTCACTCCAAACAACGTGTCTTGCATTCTGCAAATCCTATCCTTTGCCGGTTGCATTAAAATCCTGCACAGCCCTCATCTCAATCGATGGTCGTTTATTCACAGCAAAGAGCATACCAAAAGGATAAAGCTTTAAATATCAATGGATTATAAAAAAGACAGGAAAATCGGCCTTGAAAAATGAAAGATCCGGAGCGGATTATCTTTGCAAAATGCAAGATCTATTCAAGCTGATATTTCTTTCGCTTGCGCCATAATGTGGCCGGATCGATCCCCAGCACCCGGGCGGCTTCATCAAGGGAAGATGTATGGAGAAGAACGTTTTGGATATGCTGCTTTTCAATCTCATCCAGATTTTGAAAGCCCGAGTCTGAAGACGCAGACGGGTTGAAATGCGCAACGGCGGGAGATAAATCAGCCGGTTTGAGGCTGTCATCATGGGTGACGATAACGGAACGCTCCATGGTATTGATGAGTTCCCG
>JAABTB010000152.1 GCA_011390085.1 Desulfobacula sp. | reverse complement strand
GCTTCAGCAGAGGTCTGCAGGAAAAAAAGCCTGGCCCCTGGTCTGGTCAAATTCCTGCTGCGGTCATCCCCTGCCCGGAGAATCCTATGAAGATTCGGTGATCCGCCGAACGCGGTTCGAGCTGGGAATAGAACCGGTTGCTGTTAAAAAAGTATCTGACTACCGATATTGTTTTTCAAGAGACGGTATTATGGAAAATGAAATCTGTCCCATCTATATGGCTTATTGCAGCGGTTCCGTAACCCCCAACCCGGATGAAATCCATGCTGTACAATGGATCGGCTGGAAGCGATGGCTTGAAGAAACACGCTGCCGACCCCATCTCTATTCCCCCTGGTGTGTGGAAGAGACCCTGATCCTGGCCTCAGACCAATATGCCTTAAGAGATAGCGGTTAGACCCTATCATAAAACTCAACATATTGATATCAAGCCTGATGTCAGCCTCAGGACAGATTTTGTAATGGAATTTTTCAGTTGACAATGAAACTGAGGGGTCGTAGTATCTCGGTTGTATTGTCAACCGAGAGGTATTGTTCATGTATGAATCCTTTAAGAACGTTGCCGTGGGCAGGAGAATCAATTTACTGTTCAGGTTGTCGATGATGCATATCCGCAATGAAATGAAGAAACTCGGATTTGGAGCCGGTGACTACGCATTTCTGATCCTGCTTTTTGTTAAGGACGGATTAAGCCAGGATGAAATATCCCGGGAAATGCGGGTGGACAAATCCTATACAGCCCGGGCCCTTGCCAAATTGGAAGCCGCCGGAATGATAGAACGAAGGCCTGATCCGGAAGAGTACCGGGTTAAACGGGTTTTCCTGGGACAAAAGGCAAGGGCCATTGAAACCGATTTTTTCGAAATATTAAAAGGCTGGCACGATAGTCTGGTTGAGGGTATTGACCCGAACCGGTTAAAACAGGTCTTGGAAGATGTGGATCATATGATTGAGAATGCGGAGAACAGGCTTGGTCTGAGAGGAACCTAAAAAAATAAACAGGATAAACCCCCCCATGAAACATTTGAATAAATTTCTGATTATCATCCCCGTATTCTGCGGGATTGCCCTGCTGATTTTTATGAAGGTGTCAAAGAATGAGCCCGCCCGGACAGAGGGAAAAGAACGGGTTCAGACCGTAAGGGTTATCGGTGTTGAAAAGACGGATATTGTGCCGAGGGTTCTGGCCTATGGATATGTACAGGCAGACCGGACCTGGGAAGCCATTCCTGAAGTGAGCGGCAAGGTGATATTTGTCCATGAGAACTTGAAAAAAGGACATTTTATCAAACAGGGAGAGCTTCTGCTTAAAATCGACACCACCTCCTATGGCCTCGCTGAAACAAAAGGCCATGCAGATCTTATGAATGTGGATGCAAAACTCAAGGAGCTGGAGCAGTCCCGCCGGAACATCGAACGTCTGCTGGACACTGAAAAAAAATCCCTTGCCATTGCTTCGCAGGAACTTGAGAGAAAAAGAGAACTGTTCCGGAACGGGTATCTTTCCTCGTCTGATCTTGAAAAAGAGGAAACCCATTTTTTGGGACGCCAAACCGCGGTAAACAACCTTCAAAACAGCCTTGACCTGATTCCATCCCAGCAGAAAGCCCTTCTGGCTCAGAAAAAATCCGGGGAATCCACGGTCAGTGAGCGGCAACTGGCTGTAGCCAAAACTGAAATTTTTGCCCCTTTTAACTGCCGGTTATCTGCCGTGAACACCGAACTGGACCAGTTTGCCCAGGCCGGAATGGTTCTGCTAAAAGCCGAAAGTGTTGACCGGGCGGAAATCCCGGTCCAGTTAACCCCCTTGAACCTGCTCAGCCTCATGCCCGAACAATACGAGAAAATGATCACCCATATGCCGGATGTGGACATGATCCGCCGGGCCATGGCCATTACAGCCAAGATCAGGCTTAAGGTGAATGAATCCCTTGAAGTGGAATGGGATGGCTGGTTTTCAAGAACCAGTGAATCCCTGGATCTGAAAACCGGGACCTTAACGGCTTATATCACTGTGGATAATCCCTATGAAAACGTGATTCCGGGCAAACGACCGCCGCTTTTGACCAATATGTATGTGGAAGTGACGCTCAAGGGCCGGACCGTCCATCAGCAACTGGTTGTCCCCAGAAGCGCGGTGCATGACAGCCGCGTTTTTATCTGCAACCAGGATAACCGGCTTGAAATCCGGCCTGTCACGGTAAAATTTCATGCAGGGGATCTGGCGGTGATTGACTCGGGTCTTGAGCAGGGTCAAATCCTGGTGCTCAGTGATGTGGTCCCGGCCATAAACGGTATGCGCCTCAAGCCGGTTGTATCCGAAACAGACGCCCGGGAACTCAAACGCCAGGCCTTGGGGGAGGCATTGTAAAATGAATCCTCTTAAAGGGATGATTGCCTATATGACGGCCCACCCAACGGCGGCCAACCTCATGATGATGCTGTTTATTGCCCTGGGGGCCATTTCCGTAACAGATCTGAAACGGGAAACCTTTCCGGATTTTACACCCAATGCCGTTGAAATCTCCGTGATCTATCCCGGAGCAACCGCTGAAGATGTTGAATCGTCTGTGGTGCGGCGGATTGAAGATGCCATAGATTCTGTGGCCAATATCCATGAAGTGCGCAGCACTGCCATGGAAAACCAGGCATCGGTGGTGGTGGAAATGGTTGAAGAAGGAAATATCACGGAATTTTTGAACGATATCAAGACGGAAGTCGACGCCATCAGTGATTTCCCCGGTCCGGTGGAGGATATCATTGTCAAAAGGGTCAACCGGTCCGATGCCGTGGTGTCTGTAGCCGTTACAGGGCCGATGAGCGATTTGCATTTAAAGCTGTTCTGTGAAGATTTAAAAGATCGCCTGAAACAACTGCCTCTGGTTTCCCAGGTCGAAGTCTCAGGATTTTCCGATCATGAATACCGGATTGAAATCCCCCTGTATACCCTGACGCGTCTCGGCCTTTCCGTCTCAGACATTGAGGCGGCCGTGGCTGCCCAAAGCCTGGACCTTCCGGCCGGCAGCCTGGAAACCCGCGATGCAGATATCCTGATACGGTTTTCAGAAGAGCGGAAAACTCTTGAAGAACTTCAGGATTTGATTGTGGTGGCGGCAAAGACCGGTAATGAAATCCGGCTGGGAGAAATTGCCGCCATTACTGACCGGTTCACGTCTGATGATCGCAAGATCCTGTTTGACGGCAAGCGGGCCGGACTGCTGCAGATTACCAAGACCAAAACCGAGGATGCCTTGAGAATTATGGACAGTATCGCGGCATTTCTTGAGGAGGAGCAGGCAAAAGCCCCACCGGGAGTGTCATTTAATATTACTCAGAATGTATCCAAAATTGTCCGTGACAGACTCTGGATGCTGATCAAAAACGCGGTTTCAGGACTGATTCTGGTATTTTTTGCCATGTGGCTGTTTTTTCCCCTTGGATTCTCCTTCTGGGTAACCATGGGATTGCCTGTTTGTTTTTTTCTGACCTTTTTTTTCATGAAGCTTATGGGACTTTCCATTAACATGCTGTCCATGGTGGGTCTTCTTATCGGGCTTGGCCTTCTGATGGATGATGCCATTGTCATCGCCGAAAATATTGCCGCCCACCTGGCCAGGGGGAAAAAAGCCTTTGAGGCCACAGTGGACGGCTTGGTTGAAGTTTGTGCCGGGGTATTTTCTTCCTTTCTGACAACCGTATTTATCTTCGGGGCGCTGGCCTTGAGCATGGCAGGAGATATCGGCAAGGTATTGTATGTGATCCCTTTGATTCTCATCCTGACCCTGTCTGTAAGTCTTGTGGAGGCATTTTTTATTCTGCCCAACCATTTGTCCCATTCCCTTTCAAAACTGCCCATGGAAAAGCCTGAAAACAGGTTCCGTCAGAAAATTGAAGCCGGTCTTGACTGGGTGAGAGAAAAATTACTGGGAAAATTGGTGGATGCGGCAGTAAATTACCGTTACCTCTTTATCGGGCTGCTAATCTTTGCCTTTATCGGGTCCATTTCGATGATTGCCGGCGGTGTGTTAAAGCTTCAGGCATTTCCGGATATTGAAGGGGATGTTCTGCAGGCCAGGATACTTTTTCCCCAGGGAACCCCCCTGGAACGGACCGAAACCTATGTGGACAGGATTGCCGGTGCAGCCCGGGAAATGAATACGGCTCTTTCCCCGCTTCAACCGGGAAACGCCGATATTGTCCGGCACATCAGTGTGATCTACGGCACCAATGCGGACGCCGGGGAACAGGGTGCCCATGTTGCAACAGTCTCCCTTGATCTGTTAAATGCAGAAACAAGATCGGTTACCATGGATGATATTATTGCCAAATGGCGGTCCTTCACCGCGGATATCCCGGATGCCGTCGCGATCGCTTATAAAGAGCCGGCCGTCGGCCCGGGCGGGCTTCCCATAGAAATCAGGCTGGCCGGAAACAATCTGGATGATTTGAAGCTGGCTTCCACAAAACTCATCAACTGGCTTTATGCCTATGAGGGCATCTTTGATCTCTATGACAATTTAAGACCGGGCAAACCCGAAATCGAGGTCAAGCTTAAAAAAGGGGCCAATGCCCGGGGCTTTGACGCCCGGATGGTGTCAAAACAACTCCGGGCTGCATTTTATGGTGAAACTGCCGGAGAAATCATTGTCAGGGATGAATCCTATGAGGTAAACCTGAAGATGACCGGCTCGGACAGGAACAGCCTGTCAGACCTTGAAAATTTCTACCTGATCGGCAGCAGCGGCGAACGGGTTCCACTGAACGTTGTGGCCTCAATAAAAGAGACCCGGGGGTATGCCGGGATCAGACGGGTGGATGACCAGCGGACAGTCACCATTACCGGGAACGTGGATACCGGGCTTGCCAATGCAGCAGATATTATTTCCGATACCCGGCAACGATATCTGCCGGAACTTGAAAAGGAATTCTCAGGAATAAAGATAAATTTCCAGGGTCAGGAAAAAGAAATGCAGACCGCCATGGGCGGGATGTTTAAAGCCCTGAGTATCGGGATTTTCGGCGTATTCTGCCTCTTGAGTTTCCAGTTCAAGTCCTATATTGAACCCTTAGTGATCATGGTGACCATCCCTTTTGCCTTTATCGGGGTGATCTGGGGGCATATCATCATGGGCCTTGATATCTGCATGCCCAGCATCCTGGGATTTGTCTCCTTGGCAGGAATCGTGGTCAATGATTCCATCCTGCTGGTTGAATTTATCAAGCAGCACACGACAATGGGCGAAGATATCATTACAGCCGGCAAACTCGCCTCCAGGGATAGATTCCGGGCCGTCATGCTGACATCTGTGACGACCATTGCAGGCCTGCTCCCCCTGCTTTCGGAACGGTCCCTTCAGGCCCAGGTCCTGATACCCCTGGCCTGCTCCATAGTGTTCGGCCTGTTGATGTCCACGGTCCTGGTGCTGGTGGCGGTTCCCTGTCTATATGCCATCCTGGGTGATTTCCGGTCATGATTTTCCTATACCGGCGGTATGATTCTTTTGGCGCAATTTATAAACGCTGTCAGGCTTGGAGACATCTGTATTTTTTTATCATTTCAGGGTCAGAACCATTAGGATATTTCTAATTTCTCAGGTTCACACAGCAACGCTGGATTTACTGACGTCTGCCCGCAATTTCGACATTGCCATCTTTCGGTATGCTCTTTGGTATGACAATTTTTGGGTGGTTTTGATCCCTTTACGCCACACCAATCTGCTTTCTTTCCCATGCCCTGGACTTTGCAGATATTGTTTGCATCCAATGAAACAGCCCCGCAATTGGCACAGATATACGCTTTGGTATCTTTTGGGACAGGGATGTGCTTTTTATCAGCCATAATGAAATCTCCTTGTATAAGATTGTTTAAAAGCATTCCTCGTGAAGGTAATATACCCACAATTCAAACGCAACCCGTTTTTTAAGCCTGCAATAATCTGAACAAAACTTGAATTTTATCAGATCCTGTAACACCTCTATCAACCGTTCTGGTAACAACAAGTT
>JAABTB010000151.1 GCA_011390085.1 Desulfobacula sp. | reverse complement strand
TTCAATTCCCTTGTTGATGGCCGTAAGCTTTGCCCCCAATTTTTTCTGAACCAGATCCCTGAACACATACCGGGAAAAAAGAAAGGCCAGGGTAGCTCCCAGGGTGCTGGCAAAGGAGACCAGGAGGGTCCCGTAAAAAAGACCGAATAAGGCCCCGCCCGCAAGGCTCATGACGGCTGCACCCGGGAGGGAAAGAGCGGTGACCAGAATATAGATCCCCATATAGACCGCCATGGCCAGGGCCTTGTTTTGCCCATAATACCCCTTAACCTCATCCAGGATGTTTTTTAAATAATCAAAGGAAAAATACCGGTCCAGATCCAAAATAAAAAAAAGCGAGACCAGCGCCGCCATGGCGGATATCAAGAGAATTTTCAAGCCGAAGCTCTTTTTCATGTTTTCCTTGTTTCCCCGGGTATTGGATCTTGTTCAGGCTTTTTCAATGGCCTGGAATTTTTTCATGAATTGAGTATCAATATAGTCCTTGATGATAAAGGCCAACCTGCCGCCGAAGACAAGTTGTTTTTTCTTTAAAACGCCCAGCCCGCCCCCCAAATTGAAAATCAACAGATATTCAGGCCCCGGATCAAAGGGCTTCAGCGTTTTCCCTTCCAGAGCAGCCATGAGATTGTGCAACAGGACCGGGTTCTGGCGGACGGCATAGACCCCCACCTTATCCAGGGGCTGATCCCTGAAATAAATACAGTCTCCGCCGCCGAAGATTTCCGGATATTGAATGGACTGGAGGTACTGGTTTACGAGAAGACCCTTATCAGGACCCATGGGAAGGCCGGATGCCTCAAAAATAGTGGAGGGTTTGACGCCCAGGGCCATGAAAATAAAATCCGCCGGAAAGGTTTCCCCTGAATCCAGGATAATCTTGTCAGGCCGGATGTCGCTTGCATACCCGGTTTCAATGATGTGAATACCCCTTTTCACAAGTGAGGAGCGAATCCTTGACCGGACATTTTCCGGGAATCTTGCCATGAATTTTTTCCCTGCAAAAATCCGGATCTCCGGCATATGGCCTTTCAGCTTTTTAGCCAGTTGCCAGGTGTTCCCGGCAATTTCCGCAGACGAAGGCCCGCCGCCCACAATGGCGACGATGATTTTTTTTTCGGCAAACAGGGCTTTGAGGTTTTCAGAGGCTTCCATGAGCTTTTCAATGGGCTTCACCGAATAGATATTCCCGCTTTTTTCCATGTCCGGCGCCATGGGCACATAGCTGCCGGCATTAAAGGAAAGGACATCATAGGCAAAGGCATGGCCGGTTTCGGTGTAGACCTCTTTTTTAACCGGATCAATGCGCAGAACCTTGTCTTTTACAAAAATTCCTCCCTGCTTTTGCACCACATCCCTTGTGGCAAACCGGATATCGTCGGGGTTGTAAGTCCCGCCCAGCATTCCCGGCCCCATGCCGGAATAATAATGGTAAAACGAAGGCCCGATGACCGTGACCTTAAACCCTTTTTCAACAAATTTGCCGATATTTTCCAGGGTCATCATATGGGCATGACCGCCGCCCACCAGTATCAGATGTTTTCTCATTTTACCCCTTTCTTTTCAAAGACTGTCCATGAGTTTTCCAAGACTTGCCAGATGGGCCTTTTCCTCATCGGCAATCTTAAGGACAATGGCCTTTGATTCCGGATTCGGTATCCTGGCGGACACCCGCTGATACATGTCCAGGGCCTGGGCCTCAATGGACATGGCAAGAGAAATCACCTGTTTTTCCGAATCCAGATCCGGTTTGAAAAGATCCAGGTATTCCCGGGTCGTAAGCCCGCCTTCCAGAGCAGAGGTTTCCACCCGGCTTTCGAATTCATCCTGACTGATCTCGAGGCCGCTGATCCGGTGATAGGCGGTAAAAATGGACCTCTGGTGTTTGACTTCAATATCCGACAATTTTAAAAACAAGTCTTTTACTTTTTGATTGCCGGCCGTCTTTTCCAGGGTCAGATAAAAATCCCGCAGTCCCTGCTCAAGGGAATAGGCCGTCTTCAGGATATCAAGGGGAGCCTCTTTCCCGTTGAAAAGGTCCATGCCCAGGTCCTGGGACCCAATGGCCGTCTTTGACTTCCAGGCCTTGATCCCGCCGGAAACATTAAACACTTGCTTAAACCCTTTCCCTGCCAGCATCTGCGCAGCAACCCGGCTGCGGCCCCCAATGGCTCAGTAGACCAGGGTGGGTTTTTCAGGGTCCAGTTCCCCCAGCCGGTCCGTAAGTTCCGGCAGCGGGATCAGCACGGCTCCGGGAATATGGCTTTCCTGGTATTCCGAAGGCTGCCGGACATCCAGAAGGGTGACGCTATCGGAAGGGTGTTCCGCGATATAGGCCTCGGTCTCCTTATAATCCAGGGATTTGGCCGGGGTTAAAAACTGCATCCATTTCATTAGGGGTCCTCCTTTTCACGTCTCTCCTCCTTGGGGAGGACGTACCATGCTGGGGCATCTCTGCTACCCAAGGGGTTTAAAGGCTTTTTTGCCGGCTCCGCAAATGGGGCATTTCCAGTCTTCGGGAAGGTCTGAAAATCGTGCCCCCTTTTCGATTTTTCCCTTACGATCCCCTTTATCAGGGGTATAGAAATAACCACAGTTGGTGGTCTGACATTGATACATATCTTTAGGTTCCGCCATGTTGTTCTTCCTTTCTTATATTCTATCCGGTTATTATTGAAAACCACTTCCCTTGACCGGCCCGGCAGACACGGCATAAAAAAGGGCGCTGTCCGGGTTGAGGCCCAAAAGCGTCCGGGCTTCCTCATCGTAGAGAGCCCCGACTCCGCAACAGCCGAGAGAAAGCCCGGTTGCAGCCAGGTAAATCCGCTGGGCGATTCTTCCCGCGCCCATGAGGAGCAACCGGTACCCTCTGGGGCCCAAAGCAGTTTCAAGTCCCGTTAAATTGGCCATGAACAGGAAATTCACGGCAGCGCGGGAGATCCATTGCTGATCCAGGCAGATACGGGAGAGAGGCTCATGAAATTGTCCCTTCCGGATTAAACGCAGCGACCCTCCCTCTCCTGAAAAAATATAAAATCCGTCCTTAAAACCCTCAACATCCTGAAGCAGCGCACCCACTGTAAGAAAGGGTAAGGCCCTTGGAGAAACCTCCTGTTGCCCCTTATAAAGACTTGAAGCCGACTCCATCAGGGCAAAGGCATTTTTTCGATTCAACCGGGCCGGAATAAAATTTCTTTTCGACCGCCGGGAAAAGACGGCTCTCTCATAATCCAGAGGTGGATTCAAGGTTTCGGAATCCAAAAGAACCCTCCTGTCATCGGGTTCGAAGGCCAGGACCTTGGCTGCTTCAGCATCATGCGGCTGTGTCTCGATCCGGGCCTTTCCAAGGTCATGGATTTGTTTCAACAGGGGATAGGAAATTGCATTGGATTCATCTTCAATCTCTTTTAAGCAGTATCCGGATAAATCCGGCACTGTCCGGAATTTTTCCTCAGGCCTGAATGCTTTTCCGCTGACGTGGATACAGGCCAGGGGGACCTCTTTATCCTTATCCAGCGCCAGAAGGGCTGAGATCTTATCATCCTCAAAATCATAATCCATGCGGGGACAAAGCCCTTCCGCCCTCAAGGCAAGGTTCAGGTTTTCAACCAAATGTCCTGAATCCAGAAGCAGATACCGGAATGCCCTTTCCCTGTATTTCCAGGCGCTGTTGAAAAAGGTTCCGGTCACCACAAAAGAAAGATCAAAGGCCCGGTCCCGGCCATGGGAAAAGCCACCCCGGTGTATCAGGTCCAGGAATTCCTGTATCATATTACAATAATACACACCTGTCTCAAGCCCTTCCATCTGCCTGACCATGAGATAAATATGGCAGGGATAGAGTCCTCCGGCAGAGGGAACGGTTCTTGAAAAAAACCGTATCCCCCTGGCCTTTTCCTCCCGGGTGACTCCATAGGACCGGTAGAGAACCCTTGATAAGGCCTGGAAACCAAGACTTTGTTCTGGTTCCGCCGGTTTCTCTCTCCTGAAAAGGACCATGAGATCCTTTCCCGGGGAAAAATCCGCTTTGATCAGGGGTATCCTCTTCAGGGCCTCATAGGTCTTAAAGGGCCTGGGATAATGGTCGAAATCCAAAAAATGAGGTTTGATCCTGTTCCGGATATGGGCGGTTGCCCAATGGTATCCGGCTGCCGTAGAAACCCCGTCATTCATCCGAATGGGTTTCTTCCTCGACCTTCGCATCCATGACCATCATGCATTCATGGCATTCAAGCTCAACATTGGGGACGTCCCCATATCTTTCTTTGATCTCTTCTTCAGACAGATGGGAAACTCCTGAGCACCCGCACTGGGGGCAGGAGGTGGTAATTCTGTATTTTTTTTTCATCATACCCTCCCGGTATTTTCGTCGATGTTTTTATTCCTTAGACCCTTTGATCTGAGGATCAAAAGGCTTTCCTGAACAATCCGGCGTATAACAGGAATTATCCACAAATGAACACTCGTTCTTGCAGGAAGGACATTTTTCCGGCGGTGTATCTGCTTTAAGCGTATAGCCGCATTTGCTGCATATCCAACTGACCATAATCTTTCTCCTCTTTTGATGTTATTGATTTGCTCTTATCTCTCCGTCATGATCATCTTTATGGTTCAAAGTCTTTCAAGAAACATGCCAATGATAATGCAGATCGCGTGATCGAATCATTTCATGGACAGGAGGCCGGTTTTTTCCTTAAGCCAGGCCTCGGTTTCCCCATCCAGTTCCGGGGAAAGAATCTCGTACACCCTTTGATGATACACATTGATCCAGTCGATGTCTTCAGCAGACAACAATTCCCTATCCAGAAGATCTTTTTCAAAATGACACCAGGTCAGGGGTTCAAATTTCAGGAATTTACCGAATTCAGTTTCAAGGGCCTCCGTCACCAGGACCATATTTTCCAGCCGTATGCCGTATCGGCCTTCCCTGTAAATACCGGGCTCATTGGTCAGAATCATGCCTTTTTCAAGTTTCACGTCAAGGGGATGGGAACTGATTCTCGCCGGTCCCTCATGGACGCATAAAAAGAAACCCACACCGTGGCCGGTGCCATGGCCGAAATTCATCCCCTGTTTCCATAAATGCTGCCGGGCCAGGGTGTCGATCTGGAACCCCCGGGTATCGGCCGGGAAAAGGGTATTGGCTACGGCAATATGGCCTTTCATCACCAGGGTATAATCTCTCTTTTCCCCGGGCGACGGTCTTCCAAGGCACAGGGTCCTTGTAATATCCGTGGTGCCGGTGAGATAATGTCCCCCGGTATCGGCCAGAAACATCCCATTCCGGCCGATGACCGCATCCGTGTCTTTTGTGGCGGAATAATGGCACATGGCTGAATGGTCATGATAGGCCATGATGGGGTCAAAACTGTTGCCGATAAAAAATTCCTGCTCCTGGCGGAACGAAAGCATTTTTTCCGCCGCCGATATTTCCGTTATGGGTTCGCGGCCAGTCTGGCGTTCCAGCCAGTAAAGGAATTTGACCACGGCGACCCCGTCTTTTAAGGCTGTCCGGCGCAAATGCCGGATCTGGACCTCATTTTTAACCGCTTTCAGAAAAATCGACGGATTCGGCTTTTCAATGATCCTACAATGCTTGGGAATGGCCTCATACAGGCTGAAATTGAGATTTTCCGGGTCAATGAGGATACTATCCTCTTGCTTCAGACCGGCCAGTGCCCCATGAATGTTTTCATAGGCATCAATTTCAATGCCGTCCCGGTTCAATTCCCTTTCCAGATCCGGGTCTATTTTTTTCCTATTGATAAATAGGAACACCTTATCAGGTGATATCCATACATAGGCGATATTGACGGGATTGGTATGGACATCCCGGCCCCGAAGGTTCAGGGTCCAGGCAATATCATCAAGGGTTGAAAGGAGATGATGGGTTGCCCCGGAATCTTTTATCTTTTCCCGGATGAGTTTTATTTTGTCTGCCCGGCTCTGCCCGGCATAGGACGCGGGAAAATCAAAGGCCGGTGACGCCGGCTTTGGAGGGCGGTCCGTCCACAAACCGGACACCATATCCGTGGCGGTATC
>JAABTB010000150.1 GCA_011390085.1 Desulfobacula sp. | reverse complement strand
GAGACCTGTATGATTTTTTCCTCATGGATGAGGACCACCTGTGTTTTACCTTGGGGGATGTATCGGACAAGGGGGTGCCCTCGGCCCTGCTCATGGTGGTGACACGGACCCTGATCCGGACCCTGAGCGAAAAAATCCATTCTCCCTCCCAGATGATGGTGAATATCAATAATATCCTGAGCCAGGACAACCCCAGGGCCATGTTTGTCACCCTGATCATCGGCATCCTGAATATCCGGACCGGGCAAATCCGGTATACCAACGGCGGGCATAACCCGCCCATTGTGATTCCAGGGAAGGGAGAGGCGTTTTATAAAAAAGGGAAGAATGAACCGCTGGTCGGCGCCATGGCCGGAATGACCTATACGGATCTGGAATTCACCCTGTCTCCCGGAGAGGGGTTTTTCCTTTATACGGACGGGGTGAATGAAGCCATGGACCTGGAAGGGGAGCAATATTCCAACCAGCGCCTCCTGGCCCGCATCCAAAAGAACAAGGAGGCCCCTCCGGATGAAATGATCAAACTGGTTTTGCGCAGCATCAAAGACCATTCACAGATTGCACCCCAGTCCGATGATATTGCCATGCTCATGATCAAATATAATGGAAAACACCCCTAAACCGGTTTATTTATTTTACTGGATGGTATAAAAAGACAGGCATGGCTCAACTGACGGTAGACATAAAAAAACTGGCCCATAATATCCGCTTCCTGGTCCGCTCCTGCAAAGACGCAGGCCTTGACATTACGGGCATATTAAAAGGGCCGCGGCCGGATTCCGCCATCATCCGGACCATGAGGGAAAACGGCATAGAGACCTTTGGTTTTTCCAGTATCCCCAGGACCGGCCCCCATGATGAAATCCTGCCCCAGAAACCGGTTTTCATATCCCTGCCCTCTATTCATGAAGTCCCTCGAATGGTCCGGTATTTCGTCACCAGCCTCAATTCCGAGATATCCGTCATCCAACGGATCAATGAGGTACTGATTGCTGAAAACCGGTCTCACAACATTATCCTGATGGTGGATACCGGCGACCTGCGGGAAGGGGTGCTGCCGGAGAATGTTGTGGATACCGTCAGAAAAATTCATGACATCAAGGATCGAAGGCTCGGTTTTTCCGGCATCGGGACAAACCTGGGATGCTGCGCCGGAATGGTGCCCAATAAAGAAAATGTCCGGATCTTGCAGGACCTGGCCCTTGAGATCGAAACCCGGCTGGGCATTGCAGTTGAAACCGTATCCGTGGGTGGGTCTGTGTTCCTTGAATGGCTTAAATCCCATCGCCTGCCGGACAGGATCAACCAGATCAGGCTGGGCGAAGCCATTTTTCTCGGGAATATCCCGGCCCTTTGCTATAAACATGAACATCTGCATGATGATGTTCTGATATTCAAAGGAGATGTCCTGGAAACCCAGGAAAAAAATGTCGGTCTTTGCTCGCATTCAGGGGTGGATGCCCTGGGGTTCAGCCCCGTGATTGCGTTTAAGGGAAAAAGAAAAAGAGCCATCCTGAATTTCGGCATTTCCGATACCTATCCCCTGGGGCTCTGTCCTCTGGATCGGGGGGTCGGCATTGTCTGCGTCAACAGCAATTATACCGTCATTGATTATACGGACAGCCAAACGGTTTTAAAACCCGGTGATTTTGTCGAGTTTAAAATGAACTATATCAGCATGCTCCAGTCCTTTATGAGTCCGTTTACAGATATTGTTTATCAATACTGAAGGTCCGTTAAAGGATGCGGCTGTAAATTGGGAAAGGGGAAACAATGAAATTCATTTTTAAGATCTGGATCATGGCTTTCTGGTTTGCATGTATCTGTGTCTGGCCGGCAACGGCGCAAGATAAGGGTAATTTCAGCGTCACGCCGAAAACAAACCATGAGAAAAAATGGCGGGTCGGCTATTATGAAGGCGGAGAATATCTTGATTACCAGCAGGTTTTTATCGCCACCGTAAAAGAATTAATGGTCCTGGGCTGGATAGGCCCCATGGATATCCCGGAACAAAAGGGAGAGCAGACCAAAGACCTCTGGAAATGGCTGGGAAAAAACATCAAAAGCGATTATATCGAATTTGCTGAGGACGGCCATTACAGCGCCAACTGGGATGATGCCCGGACCAGGGAAACCGTTGAAGCCATCCTTTCCCGCCTGAACACGAAAAAGGACATCCACCTGATGATCGCCGCGGGCACCACGGCCGGTCAGGGCCTGGCCAACAACCGCCACAGCACCCCCACCCTTGTGATCTCTTCCTCGGACCCCATTGGCGCCGGAATCGTAAAAAGCCGGGAGGATTCCGGGTTTGATCATGTCATGGCCCAGGTGGACCCCTTCCGGTATGAACGGCAGATCCGGGTGTTTCATGACATCATCGGATTTAAAAAATTAGGGGTGGCCTATGCCGACACAAATGCAGGCAGGGCTTACGCAGCCATTCATGATATTGAAAAATTATCCAAACAATTCGGGTTTGAAGTGGTCCGTTGTTATACCCAGGATGAAATTCCGGATGTGAAGCTGGCTGAAGAAAGTGTGAAAAAATGTTTCCGCGACCTGAGCCAAAAAGTGGATGCCATTTATGTCACAGCCCAGAACGGGGTCAACCCCAACAGCATTCCCGAACTGGTGAAGATTGTCACTGCGGCCCAGATCCCCACCTTTGCCCAGGCCAGTTCCGATGAGGTAAAAGCCGGGTTTTTAATGAGCATCTCCCAGGCCAGTTGGAAATATGTGGGCCATTTTTTTGCAGAAGCCATGGCCAAAATATTCAACGGCGCCAAACCCGGACAACTGGATCAATTGTTTGAAGAACCGCCCAAAATAGCCATCAACCTCAAGACCGCCGAATTGATTCAATATGACCCGCCCGTGGATGTGTTGGGATCAGCCGATGAAATCTATACGGAAATAAAACCGGCCAGAAAATAGACGGATCTTATTTCATCACCACCTTATCTTTCAAGGATTGGAAGGTATCCTTGGCCCATTGCCGTTTCCATCCGTGGGGAAGGGTCTCGGCCGGGACGGCATCCTGAAGGGTCTCGAAGAGGTCGGCCAGGTGAGCTTCCCGCACCGTGAGCCGGGACAGGTGATCCATATCGGCCAGGGTCATTCCGCCGGCCATCAGTTCAACAGGCCCGGCCGGCACCAGATGATCCCCCACCCTGGTCATGACCGCCAGCATGCCGTCCACATAGGCATCGGTCCGGGCCCGGGCCACGAAACCGGCCAAGGCCTCATATTTCCGGATCTTTTCCAGGGCCCGGACCAGGGCCTTTTGCATGGCCGGAAGGTATTCCCCCTGGAGATACCCGCCGATACAGGTCACCCCCCGGGCAAACAAGAGAACGGCAAAGCACAAAAACAGGGAGGGAAGGAGACGGCCTTGAGATATCCCGGCCTGCAAGGCTTCGGGAGTACAGGGCCATTCCCGGCACCGGCCCTTGTCATCCAGGCCGGAAAAGGACGGGGCCCCGGAACCCCTTGCCTCCAGGTTCAGGGAGAATTTCCGGCCCCCATCATCAATTCCCCAGAAAAAAACCGGCCCCCAGGTTGAAGACAGCTCCGCCAGCACCCCCTCCCTCAGGTCAGGGTCAAACAGGATGAGCCCGGCCAGGCTTTGGGGATTCAACAGATCCATTTCCAGAAGCCGGCCTGCAATGCGTTCAAACTCCAGACAGATTGAATCCGGGGCACTGTCCATGCCTTTGAAAATCCGCTTCCAGATCAGATAGTTTACGACAACGGACTGGTCTGAATAGGAAGACAGCCCCAGAACCGTCGGATTCCCATACATGTCTTCAAGGATATGATGCAGGGCATCGTAAACCCCGGGCGGGATATGTTGCTCTTGGGCCATCCGGCTGAATCTTGCCCCGGCCCGGTCCACCATATCCCGGTCAAAGGCAGGGGTTGCACTGACAATGCTTCTTTTGAGTCGTTCCGGAAAAACAGGCAGCCGCACGGGCAGATGGTCCATGTTTTCGGGCCTGCCCTGGTAAATCAAAGGACCCCTGGGATAGACGGCATTGTTCAGGGGAATATTTCCGCAGGCAAAGGTCAGGAAGGCGGGGATCTGCTTTTTCAGGGCCGAGAGAGCGAAGATGAGCCGGCCCTGAAAGGTCTGGGGAAAATATTCCACCCCGAAATGGGATGCCGTCAGGACCACGGGACGGGCCTCCAGGTCCTGCACTGCCGCCTTTGCAGCATCAAGCCCCAGCAAGGGTTCAACGTACCGGCGCACCACCTCCAGCAAATCCTTTCTCGGCTGATAGGAAGGGGTTCCGGCGTCAGGAATAAGGGTTTCAAGATAGTCGGGCAGGCACAGATCCCCGTACTGCCCGATTATCCGGCCGACCTTTGGCAGGCCCTTGCAGGCAAGATTCAATAAGGCTTCCGGGGTCATGGGCTATCCGGGGAAGACGGGCCGCCATCCTTACGGGCCGTGAGGAAAAACGCCAGGGTCAGGGCCAGGTAGCCGATCCCAAAATAGGCCAGGGCCAGGGGAAGGTCCTTTGCCATGAACAGGACCCCGAAGAGAATAGGTCCGATGATCTGGCCGATTTTCTCAAAGGAGGTAAAAATACTCAGGGATTTTCCAATGCCGAGGTTCCGGGTTTCCCTGAAGGTCAGGGCATAGGGCCGGGAAGCGTCAAAACACATGGAAAGGCCTAACAAAAAGATGGCCCCGGCGGTAACGGCAAGGCCGCCGAAAAAATAATAGAGGATAAGGGCAAGGCTGCCCAGGGCCCCGCCCATGACCAGGTATTTTTTCTTGCTGCCCGAGGCATCCATGATCCTGCCGACGAAGGGGGCGATATAGATGAGGCAGAGGCCGAACACCATATATACCCGGCCGATATTGGACTGGGACGTGCCGATCCGGTCCAGGTAAACCGGAAAAAAATAATTCACAAATCCCACCACGGCCGTGGCGCTGGGAATGATCCCAAAGAGCAGGAGCCCGAGGATGCTCCGGTTGAAAAAAAACGCCCGGATCTGCTTCATCCCGGCGGGCCCGTCATGGGACCCAGCCATGGGCTTTTGCCGCTTAAAGGAAGCTTCCATGAGGACCAGGATGCCCAGGATCAAAAGAACAAGGATGGCGGCGGCAATGAGGAACACAGTCCGGTACCCGATTCTTTCCGCCAGCATGGCTCCCATGGCGGCGCCGCAGATGCTTCCGGCATAGACACCGGCAAAAAGCTGGGCCAGACCCTGGGCCTGGTTTTTTTCATCGCTGTGGACAATGACAAACCCCTGGACGGCCATGAGGGATAAGCCGTATCCCGCGCCCACAATCCCCCTGGACAGGATGAACTGAAGGGCGTTGGGGGCGGCCCAGGAATACAGCAAGCCGAGAAAGGAGAGCACAAGCCCCCAGAAAAACGGTTCATACCATCCCCTCCGGTCCATCCATACCCCGGCCGATAGAATGGCAAGGCCCGAAGCAAACATTTCCATGGAGATGGGCAGCCCCATGACCATGGCCTTGGAAAATCCGAAAACCGGTTCATAAAGGACTTCCATATGCAGGGGAAGAAATGAAATGGATATATCAATGCAAAACAGAAACAAAAAGGCAATGGGCCGGATGCTCTTATAATGGATTCTCCTTGCCGGAGAAGCGGCCCTTCTCCGATGAATAAACTGGAAGGCCAGGGCCAGCAGTTCCCCGAAAAACAGGATGGAGATGACGATAATGGTGGCCGAATCCAGGCCGATTTCCAGGAGTTTCTTAAATAAGGCCTTTTTTAAAATTTGGGTGGAGATATAACCTTCAATGCGGCCTTCCTTCATTAATTCAACCCGGATGGTATACGGGTCTTCCCCCCTGAGCCCGGCCCCGCCGCCTGGGTTTCCGGCGTCCGGGTCCCCGGCCTCGGGGCTTACGGCCCTGTACAGGGGCGTCCCGTCCGCATCCAGGATGGCGATTTCCCGGAGTTCCGGAGAACCGGTGATGATCTTGTTCAATTCCGCATCGATCCTGACCAGTTTGTGGATCCGGATATTCTTGTTCAGAAGGAATTCGATATCCTCCTTCAGAAGATGGATCAGGCGGCCGGCTTTCTGCCGGTTGATCTCAAGGTAATAGGTCTTAAAGGAATAGGTATTGATGCCTGAAAACACGACCTGGGCAAGGCCGACC
>JAABTB010000149.1 GCA_011390085.1 Desulfobacula sp. | reverse complement strand
TTGATGACGGGTGCGTGGAAAAAGGGATGGATGCCAATGAGCTGGCCGAGATTGCCAACCCCTGGCACAATATTATCGGCGGCAGTGTTGTGGTCATCGATTCCATGGCTGCCATTAAGAAACTGGTGTTTGATGAGAAAAAATACACCATGGCTGAACTCATGGATGCCATGAGAAGCAACTGGGAAGGCAAGGAAGAAATGCGGATCGATTTCTGGAACGCACCCAAATTCGGCAACGACGATGCCTATGTAGATGCTATTGCAACCAAATATTATGATCTTGTGGCCGATGAATGGAAGAGAAATACAACTTACTCCGGCACCTATCCGCTGCCGCTTGCCCAGTCTGTTGCCGGATATATCGTCAACGGCCCTAAAACAGCAGCAACCGCCAATGGCAGACACGCCGGCGAAGCCCTGGATGACGGCGGCAGCTCTCCCTACATGGGCTGTGACAAAAACGGTCCCACGGCCGTGCTTAAATCCGTATCCAAAATCAATGCTTCCAAGCACAAAGGAATTCTTTTGAATCAACGCCTTTCAACGGTGCTCATGAACAGCGATTCCGGGTTTGACATCTGGCATGCCTATATGAAAACCTGGCATTCTCTGGGCATTGACCATGTCCAGTTCAATGTCATCTCCACCGAAGACATGAAGGCGGCCCAGATGGAACCTGAAAAGCATACCGATATGCTGGTCCGCATTGCGGGTTATAGCGCGAAATTCATCGATCTTGCAAGGTACTCGCAGGATACGATCATTGCCCGTACGGAACAGGACATCAAGGTAGGTTAGAAAGACACATTGATCTTTTACTCATCCCTGGCCAACATGGCCGGGGGTGAGTAAAATATTCATTTACTTAATAAAAGGAGTATCCCATGGCCACCTGTAAAGAATGCAAATTCGTCACCCCCTCTCCCACCGGAGATCCCTCAACCGGTGTATGCCTTGTTGAAAGAATGCAGTTAGCTGCAACCCAGCAGACCAAGACCGCCATAAGAGGAAAAATGGTACAGAAAGCCATGGCTGCCTGTCCGAAATTTGAAGCCGGAGAATCCTGGAAAGATATCAAAAACCTGCTTTAATATTTTTGCTTTAATGATTTTTTTAAAGGAGATCCAAATGACGCCCGCAGCCGGAGCATCCATCCAGCACCTTGTGACAAATATCCAGCGGTTTTCTGTTAATGACGGACCCGGTATAAGAACATCGGCTTTTTTAAAAGGATGCCCTCTGAACTGCGCATGGTGTCATAACCCGGAAAACATTCACACGTATCAGGAATTTTTCCGTTATGAAGAAAAATGCACAAAATGCGGGGCCTGTTCCGACGTCTGCCCGGAAGGTGCCGTCATCCCGCCCCGGATTCGCTACAAGGAAAACCCTTCAGCCTGTGCCGGGGGTTGAGGGGGGGATGGCTCAATTCCTGCAAGTTTGCAGAAAATACAGAACATCCCTTCTTTGCCTGAAGAAAAAGAGATCGAAGCCATTGATCCGCCGCGGATTGACCGGGACAAATGCACCCTCTGCATGAAATGTGTGGAGATCTGCGCCTTTGATGCCCTGAAGCCGGCCAGCACCCTGAAAAGCGTGGACGAAATATTTGAGGAAGTCATGAAAGATGACCTCTTTTATAAATCCTCAGGCGGAGGCTTCACGGTTTCAGGCGGAGAGCCGCTCATGCATCCGGAAATGACCCTGGCACTTTTAAAAAGAGCCAAAAAAGAAGGGCTGCATACGGTTTTAGACACCTGCGGCCATGCCAACTGGAACACGACCAAGCCCATTCTGGAATATGTTGATCTGATCATGCTGGATATTAAAGCCCTGGATAATGCCAAACACAAGAAATGGGTAGGTGTACCCAACACGCTCATCCTGGAAAATGCCGTAAAATTCTCCCAAACTAATGTCCGGATGCGGCTCAGGCTGCCCATTATCCATTCGGTCAATTTCTGGGACCTTCAATACCCCAAAGATATTGTCAAATTTGCACAATCCCTGGGTAAAAATATTGTGGGCATCGATCTTCTTCCCTACCATAGTTTTGCAGCCAAGAAATATGGCAATATCGGCAGGAAAGGATATTTTGATAATTTTCCCAATATTTTGACGGAAGAACTGCAAGACTATAAGGACATTATCAGCAAGGGCGGGCCCTGGCAGACAACAACTGGCGGATTGATAGGAGTTGAACAACAATGAAAAATAATATGGGGATTATTACCAATATACAGAAATTTGCCTCAAACGACGGCCCGGGCATCAGGACCACGGTCTTTCTCAAAGGCTGCCGGTTGAATTGCAAATGGTGCCATAATCCCGAAGGGGTCCGGCATTTCCCTGAAGTTTTTCATTTCTGGCCCAACTGCATCAACTGCGGAAACTGCCGGTCCGTCTGCCCGGCAGATGCCATGTCGGAAGTCCGGAAAACCCCGACTTATCCGGATCAGAGAGGTTGGAAAGGGAAAATCGGATCAAAAATCATCACCATTAACAAGGAAAAATGCCTGAACTGTTTTCAATGTGTGGCGGTCTGTGATTTTGACTCCCTTATTGTCAGCGGCAGGTTCGTTACGGTTGAGGAAGTGATCCGGGAAGTTGAACAGGATATCCCGTTCTATGATGAATCCGGCGGGGGTCTGACCCTTTCCGGGGGAGAACCCACGGCCCAGCCCGAGTTCACCCTTGCCCTTTTCCGGGCTGCAAAGGAAAAAGGAATCAATACCGCTCTGGATACCTGCGGGCATCAATCCTGGGAAATTCTTGAAAACATCCTTGATTATACCGATTATGTCCTCTATGACCTGAAGCACATGGACAGGGGCGAGCATATCGCCTTTACCGGTGTTTCCAATGATCTGATCCTTCAAAACCTTGAAAAAATTATCCTCAGGGACGATGTGACCACCTATATCCGGCTACCGCTTCTGCCGGGTGTGAATGACACGGAGAAAAATATCCGGGCAACGGGTCAATACATTCAATCCCTGGGTCTTAAAACCGTATATCTCTTGCCTGCCCATCCTTTTGCCGGGCAGTCCTACCGTCTCGTCGGTATTGATTATCCCTTCCCCATCGGCGAAAGCTATCCTGAAGAAAAGGCCGGCATTGCAAAATCCATATTGGAATCCTATGGACTGGATGTCAAAATGTGGATCGCCTGGGTTGAGGATAAAACTTCGGATAAATCTTCATTAAAAACGGTAAAGGAAATAAATTGAATCTAAAAAAAAGCGTCAGCCTGTCGATCCCGGAAGTCGATCCCTATTTTTATGTGGACGGCGATACACTGAATATCCTGAATAAACTCCATAAAATTTCCGAAAAACATCCGGTCAATATCCTGGTTGCAGGACGGCAAGGCTGTGGGAAATCTTCCATAGTCCGGCAATTTGCCGCAGCCAATAATAAACCGCTGGCTACATTTCAGGTGGGCATTCTGTCGGAACCCGGACAGCTTTTCGGGGAATACGCCCTTGAAGACGGCCGGACAACCTATAAACAATTCCTTTTCCCCCAGGCCCTGCAAACCCCCAATTGCGTCATCCATCTGGAAGAAATCAATCGGCCTGAAAATCCTAAAGCCCTCAACATGCTGTTCTCCATCCTGTCCGATGACCGGCAGGTATGGATGGACGAGCTTGGCCTTCTTGAAGTGGCTCCGGGTGTTATTTTCTTTGCCACTTTAAATGAAGGAGATGATTTTGTCGGCACCGAACTTCTGGACCCGGCGCTTCGGGACCGGTTTTACATCATTTTAATGGACTATCTTCCCAATGAGGTGGAAAAAGAAGTGCTGATGAAAAAAACCCGCATCAGCAACGATGATGCAAATGCCGTCATTGATGCTGTCAATGCCTTGCGGGGGAATTCTGAGATTTCAGTGGAAGTTTCAACCCGGACCGTTCTCATGATCGGCGAAATGATGGCTGCCGGCGCCACTCTGAAAGAAGCGCTGATCACCAGCCTGCAAACCAGCAAGACCACCCTTGAATCCATTCTTCTGTCATTGCATGTCAAAAATGGATATCTTGAAAAAGGAAGCCATGAATACCGGGTTTTCTGATACAGCCCCCGGACATGTGATCAAATGCTTTAAAATAGAAGGGGAAGGCGGGTATTCAGAATTCTGGCGCAGGGATAAATCCCCTGTTAAGACCCTGGAACTGGCCAAGCTGCTGGTCTCCTTAAGGAAAATCGTACATCATGTGGGCCGCAATGCCGGGACGGTTTCCTGGAAAGACACCATTGAAAGCGAACTCATGGTTGACCCGGCGCCGGTGATGGGCAGATATCCGGTCCCGGCTTCAAAAACCGACGCACTGGTGGGCGACACCATCCGCCGGGCGTTTCACAGCATTGAAATGAGCGAATACACGGAGAAAAAAGCCAAAGCCGCCCTGGATTTATCATTTCGTTATATGTATAAATTTGACCTGTTTTTTAAAACCTGTGAAAACGTATACACGGACTGCCTTTCCAACACCCGTATCTTCGGCGTTTATACCGAAAAATCAAGAGAAATCCAATTATTGACCGCCCTGGACGCCACCTCCCATCCACCCACATTGGCCGAACTTTTTGCCATCTGGTGGGAAATCGCGGCCTTCCGCGGCCGGCAGAAATACCTGGAAGAATACAGGGACACGTCGGTCAGAAAAACCATGGGACGGGCCAGCCTTGAAACATTTTATCAAAAACCGGTCCGAATTTTAAACGGCATGGTCCCAACCCTGATTCATGAATGCCCGAAAATCAGCGGGATTACGGAACGATGCGAATTCCGGGCCCGGCTTTATGTGGATACCTGGGAAAAACTCTTTCCCATCATTAAATTCTGGCCCATTGACAATTCCGATGTGTTTTTGCAGGCCAGAAAAAAAGAGGCACAGCATTTAAAAGGGATACAGAAATCTTTATCCCGCCCGGATCTCATTTTTTCAGAAGAACTGGGAAAAGTCGTCAAGACTCAACCTCCCCCGTCCGCAGCAGAAAATAAAAAATCTGTCAATGAAGATACTGCAGTTGCTGTGGAAATGAACCCTATTGTCCTTCCGGCCAAAAACCATATCAATAAAAAGCTGCTCCAGGATCTGGCCGCTGTGTTCAAGGCGGTGGCGGTTCGTAAAAATACTTACAACCGGGGCCTGACCTCTGGCAGCCTGGATCGCCGGAGACTGTTTCGCGCCGTAACCACGGGAACAATTTTTAATATCAAAAAAAATGAATTCAATTTCTTAAATGATATTATCCTGATCGTTGATGCAACAGGTTCCATGGCCTCAGCCAACAAATGGGAACACACCCAGGAAATTTTTCAGACGCTTTTTCTGGCCATCAGCCGGTTTAATAAGAACGCAAGCCTTTTTGCCTATAATGAAGTCAGGAATCGATGCCTGCTGACCGAGCTTTATATCAAAGGCAATTTTTACACCATCCAGCCCCATGGGAAAACCGCTTCCGGCGAAGTGATCAAAACCATCATCAAAAAATCCGGGAATCAACTAAAAAAACCGGTTCTCATCCACATCACGGACGGTTCCTCCAACTGGGGATGCCCGGTGACGGATGCGATTGCCCTGTGTAAAAAGAACCGGGCACTTCTGTTGACCATCGGCGTCAATTGCAGCGACGAAAACCGGAAATTGCTGAAAGCCGAATACGGAAGCCTGGTCAAATTTGCCGATACCGTGGAGATGCTGCCGCCCCTTTTAAGGGCCTTGCTGAACAAAGGGAAACGTGTGTTTTCCCAATAAAGTAGCTATTTGAAATGAAAATATTTTTAAGACTCACAAAAGCCCTGGCCCTGCTGAACAAAGGGCAAAAAGAAGCGGTCATTGCTCTTGAAGACAACAGCACCATAGCCGAATTTATCGATCTTCTGGACAGGACCCTGCCCGGATTCAAAAATATGGTGCTGAACCCGGATACAGGCATTTCCGACAACATTAATATGTATGTCAATGGTGAAAATATCAGATCTCTGGCAGGAACCGGCACCCTTCTCTCCGACGGCGACCACGTCGGCATCATCCCGGCGGCTGCAGCCGGCTAATTCCTGCCCCTGACAAAAGGAAGAGAAAATGATCCTCGACAGACCTGAATCCCATTTTATTTTCATATTTCCCAAAGAAAGATCGGAAGAGCACACG
>JAABTB010000495.1 GCA_011390085.1 Desulfobacula sp. | reverse complement strand
TTCCCCGTCGGAAATGACATCCACATCCAGCTCAAAGGCTTCTTCGAGAAATTTATCAATGAGAACGGGTTTGTCCGGCGAGGCCTGGACCGCCAGTTCGAAAAATTCTTCCAGATCCTTTTCATCATAGACGATTTTCATGGCACGGCCGCCCAAAACAAAGGAGGGGCGGACCATGACCGGATATCCGATCTCCCTTGCCACCTTGACGGCATCGTCCAGGCTCAGGGCGATTCCGTTTTCCGGCTGGCGGAGGCCCAATTTTTTGAGCATTTCCTGGAAAAGATCCCGGTCTTCTGCCCGGTCAATGCTGTCCGGGCTGGTGCCGATGATGGGGACCCCGGCTTTCTGAAGATCGGAAGCCAGGTTCAAAGGCGTCTGCCCGCCGAATTGGACAATGACGCCAAAGGGTTTTTCTTTTTCAACGATATGCAGAACATCTTCCCGGGTCAGGGGTTCAAAATAAAGCTTGTCCGAAGTATCATAATCCGTGGACACGGTTTCAGGGTTGGAATTGACCATGATGGATTCCACCCCCTCTTCCCGCAAGGCAAAGGAGGCATGGACACAGCAGTAGTCGAACTCGATGCCCTGGCCGATGCGGTTGGGTCCTCCGCCCAGGATGATGACCTTTTTTCTGTCCGACACCCTGGCTTCACATTCCGTTTCATAGGTGGAATAATAATAGGGCGTGGCCGCCCGGAATTCAGCCGCACAGGTATCCACAAGTTTGTAAACCGGGACAATGCCCAGGGCCTTCCGGTCCTCTTCGATTTTTCTGTCGGTCAAACCGGTGAGAAAGGCCAGTTGTTTGTCCGAGAATCCGTATTTTTTTGCCTTTTCAAACAGATCCCGGGGAAGGGATTTACCGGCCAGCTTGATCTGTTTTTCAAGATCAACGATCTGTTTCATCTGGTTCAAAAACCAGGGATCAATGTGGGTTAATTCATGGATCATGGTGACGGGCATGCCGTTTTCAAGGGCATATTTGATATAGAACAGGCGCTGGGAATTGGGGGTTGAGAGTTTATATTCCAGTTCATTGCCGGCCACACTGCCGGGAAGCGGGTCCTTGCCGTCCCCGCCAAAGCCCGCCCTGCCGATTTCAAGGGACCGGAGCCCCTTTTGAAAGGCTTCTTTAAAGGTCCGGCCGATGGACATGGTTTCCCCCACGGATTTCATGGCTGTGGTCAGAATGTCTTCTGCTTCCGGGAATTTTTCAAAAGTCCATCTGGGGATCTTGACCACGCAATAATCAATGGAAGGCTCAAAACAGGCCATGGTTTCGCCGGTGATATCATTGGGGATCTCGTCCAGGGTATAGCCCACGGCCAGTTTGGCCGCAATCTTGGCAATGGGAAAGCCCGTGGCCTTGGAGGCCAGGGCCGAGCTTCTTGAAACACGGGGGTTCATCTCCACCACAATAATATCCCCGTTTTCCGGATTAACGGCAAACTGGACATTGGAACCGCCCGTATCCACCCC
>JAABTB010000148.1 GCA_011390085.1 Desulfobacula sp. | reverse complement strand
ACCGATTTCCCTGATGATGGCAATGGAGGCGTCCCGAAGGTTCTGGTATTCCTTGTCCGAAAGGGTCTGGATCGGCGCCACGGTGATGGAATCTCCGGTATGAACCCCCATGGCGTCCACATTTTCAATGGAACAGATGATGACCACATTGTCGGCATGATCCCGCATGACTTCCAGTTCATATTCTTTCCAGCCGATGACGGATTCCTCCAGCATGACCTGGTGGATGAGGCTGGCATCAATCCCTGCCTTTGAAATCCGGGTCAGTTCCTCCATATTATAGGCCACCCCGCCGCCGGTTCCGCCCAGGGTAAAGGCAGGCCTGACAATAATGGGAAAGCCGATCCGTTTTGAAACGGCTTCCACTTCCTGCATATTGACGGCAAACCCGCTTTTGGGAATCCTCAGACCGATCCGGTTCATGGCATCCCTGAACAGTTCCCGGTCTTCGGCCTTTTTGATGGCCTCTTCGGAAGCACCGATCATTTCCACATGATATTTTTCAAGAATTCCTGTCTTGGCCACTTCAATGGCCGTGTTCAGGGCGGTCTGCCCGCCCAGGGTGGGCAGAAGGGCGTCGGGTCTTTCCTTTTCAATGACCTTGATCACGGTTTCCGGGGTCACGGGTTCAATATAGATCCTGTCCGCGGTTTCCGGGTCCGTCATGATGGTGGCGGGGTTGGAATTGATGAGAATGACCTCAAATCCTTCCTCTTTCAGGGCTTTACAGGCCTGGGTGCCCGAATAATCGAATTCACAGGCCTGACTGATGATAATGGGACCTGCGCCGATGATCAGGATTTTTTTTATGTCTTCACGCTTTGGCATCTTTAATCACTTTTGCAAACTGGTTAAAAAGATAGGCTGAATCATGGGGACCGGGAGAGGCTTCGGGATGATACTGCACGGCAAAGGCCTGGATGACGTCGCTTTTAAGGCCTTCCAGGGAATCCTCATTCAGGTTGATATGGGTGATGGCGGACTGATCCCGGCCAAAGGTCTTCATATCCACGGCAAAGCCGTGGTTCTGGGAGGTAATTTCAACCCTTCCCGTGGACAGGTTTTTAACCGGTTGGTTGGCTCCCCTGTGCCCGAATTTGATTTTCATGGTTTTTCCGCCCATGGCAATGCCTAAAAGCTGCATGCCGAGGCAGATTCCGAAAACAGGAACCGTCCCCAGAAGCTGCCGGATGGTGTCAACGGCATAGGTCAGGGGTTCGGGATCTCCCGGCCCGTTGGAAAGGAAGATGCCTTCGGGTTTCAGATCCTGGATGGTTTTTGCGTTGGTTTTGGCCGGAACCACCAGGACTTCGCACCCTGACCGCTCAAGGCTTCGGATAATATTATATTTAATACCGAAATCCAGGGCCACCACTGAGTGCTTTTTCCCTCGATGGTGCCATATAAGAGGATCATTCAGCTTTGCCGCGTCAATATAATCGGGCTGGTTGTATTTCCAGAAATAGGGTTTCCTGGTGGTCACTTTTCCCACAAGATCGCTCCCCAGCATGGAAGGGATCTGCCCTGCCCTTTGGACCAGGGAATCGGGAGCCAGGTCCGAGGTGGAAATCATGGCCCGCATGGCCCCGGATTTCCGGATATGCCGGGTCAGGGCCCGGGTATCCAGGTCTTCGATGCCCAGGACATGGGATTTGATGAGGTAATCGGCAAGGGTTCCCCGTGATCTGTAATTGCTCGGGAAATCCTGGTATTCCTTAACGATAAAGGCGGCCACCTGGACCCTGTCCGACTCGACGTCTTCAGGGCAGACCCCGTAATTACCGATCAAAGGATAGGTCATGGTGACCATCTGGCCGTAATAGGAGGGGTCGGTCAGAATTTCCTGATAACCGGTCATGCTGGTATTGAACACGATTTCTCCCTTTGCCTCACCAGGTCCTGTGAAACTTCTACAAGGGAAAACCCTGCCGTCTTCAAGGGCTAATAATGCTTTCATAACAATTCACACCTGTTTGCCGTTCTATTGATGTTCACTCTCCAAGGTCTTCCCGAGTCACTAGAACCGATAACTTTCTTCCTTGCAAATCGGACCTATTTAGATAGCAAACCCGAGGGATTTTGGCAAGCGACTTCTTGCCCATGGAAATTATGGGGGAGGGTCCGGAATCCATTTTCGTCTATTCCTTGATAAAATTTCCATCCGATATTATGGTGGAATTTTAAATTTTAATTCCAGGCGGAAAAGTGGATCATACCGACATAGCGTTTATCTTCCCGAATATTGGCAAACCCCTTGTAACCTCAATCCGGAACCGGCTTGACGCCATAGCTGAAAGCATTACACAGCAGGGCCTTAAGATGGATTTTTCCCCGGCGGTCACATCCGATTTGATCAAGGCTGTTTTTTTCAGCGAGTATATTGCCTCCCAACTGAGCCGGAACCCTGGTATCCTGAAAGCGTTTATAGAGTCACAGGATCTGGAAAATGCTTATTCCGAAGAGATCTACACCCTGAGGCTTGAAAAACTAATTTCAAAGGATATGGATATGGCAAGGGTCAGGGAAATCCTGCTTCAGGCCAAGATCTATGAAACCATCCGGATCGCATGGCGAGACCTGACCGGAAGGGCTCCGCTTGAGGAAACCCTCCGGGACCTCTCCGGCCTTGCCGATGCTGTTGTCTCCAGGGCTATGGACAGTATTTATGATGCCCTTTGCATCCGCCACGGCCTGCCCGCGGATCCCGAGGGAAATTTCCAGAGACTCATTGTTCTGGCCATGGGCAAACTGGGGGCCGGAGAATTGAATTTTTCCTCGGATCTGGATCTTATCTTTGTTTATCCCAGGGAAGGCCACACTACAGGCAAAGACAGGATTTCCAACGAGGAGTTCTTCGTTAAAGCCTGCCGTCTGTTTTTAAAATTTTTTTCCTCGGAGTCCCATGAAAATACCCTTTACCGGATTGACACCCGGTTGAGGCCCTTTGGAGATGGCGGCCCCCTGGTCATGAGCAGCTTTTCCTTTGAAGAGTATTACCAGGCCCAGGGCAGGGAATGGGAAAGGTATGCCATGATAAAGGCAAGACCGGTGGCGGGCGATATCGAGGCCGGGCTCAGGCTTTTGAAAAATTTGAACGCCTTTATCTACCGGCGGTATTTTGATTATGGCTCCTTTGATTCCTTCCGGGATATGAAAAACAGGATCATGCTGCAGGTCGCCCATAAAAAATTAAAAAACAATATCAAGCTGGGGGCAGGAGGCATCCGGGAGATTGAATTTTTCGGGCAATTGTTCCAGCTCATCCGGGGAGGGGTTGAACCCACATTCCAGGAGCGGAGCATTCTTAAGGTCCTGGACCTGCTTGAAGCCCATCAATGCATCAATGAAACAACAAAAAACGACCTCAAAACCGCCTATTGCTTTTTAAGAATGGTGGAGAACAGGCTCCAGGCCTATGCAGATCTTCAAACCCATGATATCCCGGAAAAAGAAGACCAGCAAAAGATTCTGGCCCTTTCCATGGGATATGACGAATGGGAAGGGTTTCTCAAGGATCTCCGGCATCATATGCAACGGGTTCACCATCATTTCAACCAACTGCTGTTGACGGAAGAAGCGGAAACGCCCGACAAACCCGCCCAGGCCCTGAAAGAATTGTGGATCAATATCAATGACCCCCAGTTCACGGCGGATGCCGTGGCCGTCCAGGGATTCAAGGACCCGGACCGGGTTCTAAGCATCCTGAGATCCCTTGAGGAGCATCCCAATACCCGGCGGTTGACGTCCAACGGAAGAAAAAAACTGGCCCGGCTCATCCCGGTGATGGTCCGGAAAATAGGAGCACAGGATGACCCTGAGCCCCTTTTGATCAAACTGGTTGATCTGATCATCACCATTGAAAGAAGAACCTGCTACCTGTCCCTTCTGATTGAAAATAAAACCGCCCTGGATACCCTGATCACCCTTGCGCAGAAGAGCCCCTGGATCATTCGTTTTCTTTCAAACCATCCGGCTTTGCTGGATGAACTCATGCATCCGTCCACGCTGTATTTTCCGCCGGGCAAAAAAGCCCTGGAAAACGAAATGGAAAGGCGCATGGCCAACATCCCTTCCGGGGAAACCGAATTTCTCCTGGAGGAAGTGTGTATATTCCGCCAGGTTAATATGCTGAGGGTTTCTGCCGCTGATGTGAGCGGGAATTACCCCTTGATGAAGGTCAGCGATCATCTGACCTATATTGCGGAAACCGTTCTCAACCGGGTGCTCCGGATCGCCTGGGATATTGTGGCGCAAAAATACGGAATTCCCGACGGCTCATCCGGGCAAAGCATGGATGACTGCGGGTTTGCCATTGTGGCCTACGGCAAGGTGGGCGGGCTGGAAATGGGGTATAAATCGGATCTGGACATTGTTTTCCTTCACAAAGGGGAGTCCGGGGTCACAAAAGGCCAGGCCAAGGGCATCGATACCCTCCGGTTCTATTCAAACCTGGGCCAGAGAATCGTCAATGCCCTCACCGTGCACACCCCGGCAGGCACCTTGTATGGGGCGGACATGAGGCTCAGGCCCGGAGGGGCCTCCGGGATGATTGTGTCCCATATCGAGGCCTTTGAAGATTATCTGAGGCAACAGGCCTGGACCTGGGAACACCAGGCCTTGATCCGTGCAAGAGTTGTGGCAGGGGAT